>CBFGVM010000138.1:0-10007 GCA_965652015.1 uncultured Alphaproteobacteria bacterium | reverse complement strand
GGCGCAATCAGCGGCGTCGCCATTTGTCCGACGCCCGTTGGATGATTGTCCGTCGCGATCACCTCGATGTGCATTGCCGGCACCTCGTTCATGCGCGGCACGCGGTAATCGTAGAAGTTCGACTGCTCGACCGCACCGTTCTTGATACTGATGCGTTCGGTCAACGACAGACCAACCCCATACACGATGCTGCTCTCGGTCTGGGCCACAACGTTGTCGGGCTGTACAGGAACGCCACAGTCGATAGTGCACCAGAAATCATGCACCTTGATCTCTCCACTGCGTCGATCGACCGACACTTCGGCGATGCCGGCCACCTGCGAGCCCGAATAGTCGAGGAACGCAAATCCCAGCCCGCGCCCTTCGCGCTTCTTGCCCCAATTCGCCATCTCCGCCACACGTTCGACCACCCTGACGGCGCGTGGCGTGTTCTTCAACAGATCAAGCCGAAACTTCACCGGGTCGATGCCGCGCTTGAGGGCGACCTCGTCGAGGAAGGTCTCGGTCGCGAATCGATTAGCGGTGAAGCTGATGCCGCGCAGCGGATTGGTGCGCACCCCCGTGTCGCGATAGAGCTGTTCGACGAGTTGATGCGGAACGTCATAACCGCGCAGATCGGCACCGAGCATGGCGATGAAGTCCTTGCCACCGCTCTGCTGGTAGCGCACCGGATCCATGTAGGGCCCGACACGGTCCACGGCGATGCGATGATGCCACGCCGCGAGCTTGCCGGAGGGATCGAAGCCGGCCTTGACATAGTGCGCGGAGATCGGGCGGAACCGCCCGTTCTGGACGTCATCCTCGCGCGTCCACATCACTTTGACCGGTCGTCCCGCCTCTTTCGACAACAACACCGCGTCGATGATGAAATCGACGTCACGGTTGCCGCGTCGCCCGAAGCCACCACCCATCAACATGTCGTTGAGCTTCACCTTCTCGCGCGGAATGCCGAGCAGCTTCGCGGGCGCCTCAGTGGCGGTGGTTTGACTCTGGGTTCCGGCCCAGATCTCCACCGAGTCGCCGGACGGCGACACCGAGGCGATGGCGTTCAACGGCTCCATTTGCGCGTGGTACGCGTAGTCGCAGAGGTATTCGGCCTCCATGGTGGAGGAAGCTTTCGGCATCTCGGCGCGCGGATCGCCGACCTTGCTCCATTCCGTTGCGCCGCGGGCGGGGTTTTTGGCATCGGCGGCGAAACGCTCCATGCCTTTATCGCTGTCGAAGCCCCAAGCGGTGCCGGTTCTGCTCCAGGTCACCGACTGGGTGAGCGCGCGGCGCGCCTCGAAGGCCGCCCATGGCGTATCGGCGAGCACGCCGACGCCGTACGGCAGCCTGACGATCTTGACGGCGCCAGCAATCACCTTCGCCTTGGCGTCGTCGATCTTGTCCGGCACCGAGCCTTCGATCGGCGCACGCAGCACCGCGCCATAGAGCATGTTCGGCACCTGCACGTCGATGGCATAGCGCGCGCTGCCGTTGACCTTGCCCGGCAGGTCGACTCGCGTCACGTCCTTGCCGATGAGGCGGAACTCGCTCGGTTTCTTCAACGCCTCGGGCTTGACCTCTGGCGGCTTTTCCGGGACCTCGGCAAAAGCGGCGATCTCGCCATAGCCGAGCTTGCGGCCGGACTTGGCGTGCACCACCGTGCTCGGTTCGGTGCTCAGCTCCTCGGCCGGCACGCCGAATTTCTTGGCCGCATTGTCGATGAGCACGCGGCGCACTTGTGCCCCGAAGATGCGCAGCGGTCGATAATAGCTCGTCACCGCGTTGGAGCCGGCGGTGTACATCATGCCGCCGAATCCGGGATTGCCGTAGATCGCCTCGATCGTCGGCGCCGGCACGATGCGCACCTTCGACCAGTCGGCGTCGAGCTCTTCGGCGATGATCAGCGGCAGCGAGGTCAGCGACCCCTGCCCCATCTCGGTCGCCGGCGACATGATGGTGATCGTCCCATCGGGGGCGATGCTCACCCACGGGCTCAGCGCTTTGCCGCTCCGCTCGCTCCCAAGCACCGCGGCGGCAGCGCGACGGTCGACGCCAACCGCGATGGCAAAGCTGAGGCCCGCCGCTCCGATCATGACTTGGCGGCGGGAGAGAAGGCGACGGCGCGGAGAGCGCGCAGTCAAGTTCTCGATTGTGACATGGGTCATGGCTCAGGCCTCCCGCACCGCGCGCTCGACCGCGCGCACAATGCGCTGATAGGTTCCGCAGCGGCAGATATTCGTGCTCATGTGCTCGATGATCTGATCGCGCGTCGGCTTCGGATTCTGCTTGAGCAGGTCGGCCGCGCTCATGATCTGCCCGGATTGGCAGTAGCCGCATTGCGGCACCTGCTCGGCGAGCCAAGCCTTCTGCAGCGGGTGCGACGAATCCGGCGACAATCCCTCGATCGTGGTCACCGACTTGCCGGCCACCTCCGACATTTGGGTCTGGCACGAGAACGCGCGCTTGCCGTCGATGTGCACCATGCAGGCGCCGCACAGACCGGTACCGCAGCCGAATTTAGTGCCGGTAAGCTTCAGGTCCTCCCGGATCACCCATAACAACGGCGTGGTCGGCGGCGCGTTACTCGACGCCGCCTTGCCGTTCACACTGAAGTCGATCGCCATGATTGCCCTCCCTCACTTCGCGAATGGCGAATGGCGCCCATCGTCTTACGATATTCGCTATTCGCAACTCGCTATTCGACCGTTGAGCTAACCCAGCGCCGCCTTGACCCGCGCTGCGTCGAGCGGCAGGTCGCGGATGCGCTTGCCCGTTGCATTGGCGAAGGCGTTGACGACCGCAGCGGCCGCAGGTCCCTGCGAGGCTTCCCCCGTGCCGAGCGGACGCTCGTTCGGGCGGTTGATCAGCTCGACTTCGACGCTCGGCGCTTCCGGCATGGTGAGGATTGGATAGCTCGCCCAGTCGCGCGAGCGGATGCCGCTCCGGTCGAAGCGCACCTCCTCCTTCAACGTCCAGCTCACCGATTGGACGATCCCACCTTCGATCTGGTTAGCGAGCCCATCGGGATTGATGATCAGTCCGGCGTCGACCGCGGCAGTGACGCGCGGCACGCGCACTATGCCGCTGCCGCGGTCGACCTCGACCTCGGCTACGACAGCCACGTACGAGGCAAGATTCTTGTACCTGGCAAAACCGATGCCGCGGCCGCGCGCACCGTCACCCGTCTCGCCCTGCTTCCAGCCGGATTTCCTGGCGACCGCCTCGATCACCGCCCGCGCGCGCGGATCGCTGAGGTGGGCGAGCCGGAATGCGATCGGGTCGATGCCGGCCGTAGCTGCCAGCTCATCCATGAAGCATTCCACCGCGAATACGTTGGCATAACCGCCGAGCGTGCGCAGCGAGGACACCCAGATCGGCATGTCCGGGATGAAGTGATTGACGATCCTGTGGTTGGGCAAATCATAGGCAGGGATCGCGTTGCGGTCGCTACCGCCTGCGGGCAGCGGGATATTGCGTGCAACCGGCCGCTTCTGCGGTTGCGCGAGGCTCCAACTCGCAAACAGATTGCTTCCATCGGGCGCGCCGGGACGGATGCCGTGCGGACCGCTCCACAACTCGTATTGCCAGTCGACGATTTTGCCGTCGGCCACCGCCCCTTGCGCCTTCATCACCATGGCCGAGCCGTACGGCTCCCACGCAAATTCGTCGTCGCGCATCCACTGCACGCGCACCGGGCGGCCGGGAACGGCGCGCGCGAGCAGCGCCGCATCGAGCGCGACGTCGTCCTGACCGTTGCGGCCATAGCATCCTGCCCCCTCGGCGAAGATGCACCGGATCGCCGCGGGTTCCACCTGCAGGGATTTGGCGAGGTCGAGGCGCAGCGGGAATACGCCCTGCGTGTGCGACCAAACCGTGAATTTACCTTCCCGGAATTCGGCCAGCGCGCAGGACGGCCCCATCGAGGCATGCGCGAGGTAAGGTTTGCGATACGTCGCCTCCACCACGCGCGCGCCGCTCGGCCGTGGGCTTGCCTGCTTTTCACTGGCAACCGTATCGATCACCGGCAGCGAGAGCAGGTGCTCGTAGGTTTTATCCATGTCGGGGAGATCGGTGCCGCCCGACCAACGCGCTGCGGCGCTCAAAGCCGCACGAGCCTTGATCGCCTGCTCCTCGCGCTCGGCGACGACGCCGACAAAGCTCCCATCGCGCACGACCGCGACCACTCCCGGTATTGCCTTGGCCGCCGCTTCGTCCAAGTTTTCGAGCTTTGCGCCATAGCGCGGCGGGTGCACGACGCGGCCGTGCAGCATGCCCGGCAAGCGAATATCCTGAACATAGGCGGCACCGCCGGTGACCTTGGCGGGGATATCCAGCCTTCGAACGGAGCGTCCCACGACTTTGTGGGTTGATGCAGGTTTAGGTGCGACCTTGGCGGTGGCCTCACGCTTGAGATCGAGCGTTTGAACCAGCTCGCCATAGCCGACCTTGCGGCCGTCGGGCGCGGCGATCGCGCCGTCGGCAACGGTCAGCTGATCTGCCGGTGCGGCGAGCCGCTTGGCTGCGAGATCGATCAGGATTGCGCGCACTTCGGCGGCGGCCATGCGCAGTGCCGTGCCGCTGTTCTCGACCGAGAGGCTGCCCGCTGTATGGCCCTCGTTCGGCGTTTGGCCGGTATCTCCCGAGATCATCTCGATCCGGGACAACGGCAGATCGAGCTCTTCGGCCGCGATCTGCGCAAGCGCGGTAAGGATGCCCTGCCCCAGCTCCACCTTGCCGGTGAAAATGGTCGCGCTGCCGTCGGGATTGATGCGGAGCCAAGCATCCAGCCGGCGATTGTTCTGCAGACTTCCGGGCAGTCGCTCTTGCCCGCGCGCAAGTTTCGCGTCGAGCGAGAATGCGACCACGATCGCACCGAGTCCGGCGGTAAATTCGCGGCGGCTGAAAACGGGAGCGTTCATGGTTACGTCCTCCCGTTTGTCTGCGCCGCACGCAGCACCGCGCGAATGATGCGCGCGTGGGTGCCACAGCGGCAAAGGTTGCCGGCGAGCGCCGCACGCACGTCCGCCTCGCTCGGCCGCGGATTGCGATCGAGCAGCGCTTTCGCCGACATGATCATGCCGCTGATGCAGTAGCCGCACTGGGCCGCCTGCTCTTCGATGAACGCGCGCTGGAGCGCATGCGGCTTGTCGAGCGAGCCGAGCCCTTCGATTGTCGTGATCTCGCTTGTCGTCACCGCGCTGATCGGCGTGACGCAGGAAGGCATCGCCTTGCCGTCGATCAGCACGGTGCAGGCGCCGCATTGCGCCAGCCCACAGCCGAACTTCGCGCCGTTGAGCTCGAGATCGTTGCGAAGGACGTAGAGCAACGGGGTGTCCGGCTCGGCTTGAACCGAACGGCTCGCCCCATTGACTTTAAGGTTGGTGGCCATGCCTGGGCGTCTCCCACGCTCCGCCGGCCTGGGCGGGGGCCGGCCGCGCCGTTTCTCTTTAGAGGGGTTTTATTCTGCGCCGTTGCGGGCGCCGCGTCGAGACCCCTCGTGCAACGGCCGGTGCGCCGAGAACCGGCGCTCTACAACGGCGGCAAGTCGCCTCGCGCCCAGCTTTCGCGCACGGCCGCGCAGAACTCTGCGAACGTGCCGGCCGCAATCGCACCGCGCATGCCGGCCATTAGGTCTTGGTAATACGCGAGGTTGATGGTCGTGAGCAGGATCGCGCCGAGCATCTCGTTGGCTCTGACGAGATGATGCAAATAGGCGCGCGAAAAATCGCGCGCCGCAGCGCAGGCGCTCGCTTCATCGATCGGTCGCGGGTCCTGCGCGTGGCGCGCGTTCTTGAGATTGATCGGGCCGAAGCGGGTGAACGCGAGCCCATGGCGCCCGTTGCGGGTCGGCATCACGCAGTCGAACATGTCGATCCCGCGGGCGACGGCCTCGAGGAGGTCCTCAGGCGTGCCCACCCCCATGAGATAGCGCGGACGTTCGGCTGGTAGTGCGGGCGCGACGCCCTCGACGATGCGCAGCATCACCTCTTGCGGCTCGCCCACGGCAAGCCCGCCGATGGCGTAGCCGTCAAATCCAAGATCGATCAGGACCCGGGCGCTCTCGGCGCGCAATACCGGATCGTCGCCGCCTTGCACGATGCCGAAGAGAGCGTTGCCCGCGGGCGCGCGTTCGAAGGCGCGCTTACTGCGTTCCGCCCAGGCGAGCGAGAGTTGCATGGCACGAACCAGCTCGGCCTTGGCTGCCGGCAATTGCAGGCATTCATCGAGCTGCATCGCGATGTCAGACCCGAGCAGAATCTGGATTTCGATCGCGCGCTCGGGCGAAAGCTCGACGCTGGCGCCGTCGAGGTGGGAGCGGAAAGTCACGCCTTTGTCCTCGACCTTGCGCAGTTTCGAGAGCGACATGACCTGGAAGCCACCGGAATCGGTCAGAATCGCGCGCGGCCAATTCATGAATCGGTGCAGACCACCGAGTGCTGCGATGCGCTCGGCGCCCGGCCGCAGCATGAGGTGATAGGTGTTGGCGAGCACGATGTCGGCACCGCTTGCCCGCACCGCGTCCGGTGTCAGGCCCTTAACTGTTGCCTGCGTGCCGACCGGTAAGAACGCGGGTGTGGCAACCGTGCCGTGCGGCGTCGCCATCTCGCCGCGACGGGCGACGCCGTCGGTGGCGTGCAAGCGAAAGGAGAAAACGTCAGGATGTCGGCGCAGCAAACTGTCCCTCTCGGCTGCCCTGATCCTTCCGCGGCTGGGGTCGCTTCCGCGCGGGCTCTATCGAAACTGCCCGCACGATGTCAGGCTTCGAGCAGCGTTAGCAGCCCTTTGAGCAATTGTGCAGGATTGGGCGGGCAGCCGCGGATATGCAAATCGACGGGTACGACGTCAGAGACCCCGCCGACAACCGCGTAGCTGCCGGAAAAAATACCACCGTCCACGGCGCAGTCCCCGACTGCAACGACCCACTTGGGATCCGGCGTAGCATTGTACGTGCGCTCAAGCGCCTCACGCATGTTCCTGGTGACCGGTCCGGTCACGAGCAGCACGTCAGCATGGCGAGGCGATGCCACGAAATGCAGTCCGAAACGTTCCAGGTCATAGAAGGCGTTGTTGAGCGCGTGGATCTCGAGTTCGCACCCGTTGCACGAACCGGCATCAACCTCCCGAATGGAGAGGCTGCGGCCCAAACGCCGGCGCGCAGCACGCTCAACGCTGGCGCCCAGCTCAGCCAACATCTCTTCATCCGGGACCGGCGCCGCTTCGGTCAGGGGGCGGCGCATGAGACTCTCGAAGAAAATTCTGCGCATGGCTGTCCTAAAGATCGTGACCGGAATAAGAGCAGTTGAACGACTTGTTGCACAGTGGAAAGTCCGCGACGATGTTGCCCTCGATCACGGCTTCCAGCAGCGGCCATTGGAACCAGGACGGATCGCGCAGGTGACAACGCGCGAGACGGCCGTCTTCCAGCCGTATCCACACGAGCACATCGCCGCGAAAGGCTTCCGCCATTCCGAGCCCTTCACGCGCCTCACCGGCCGGATCGACCGAAGTGCGGATCGCACCTGCGGGCAGGTTCCGCAAGATCTGATCGATCAACGCGAGGCTCTGCTCGACCTCGCGGATGCGCACCCAGACGCGGGCGTTAACGTCACCGGCCTGGAGCACGGTAACTTCGAACCCGAGCCGATCGTAGGGCGCATAGCCGGGCGTCTTGCGCGCATCGAAAGCACGGCCGCTGGCACGTCCGACGAAGCCGCCGGCGCCGAACTGCCGTGCCAAGTCGCCGCGCAGAACTCCGGTGGTGGCGGTGCGATCCTGCAGGGAGGCGGTGTTGTCGTAGAGCTCGATGAGTTGCGGGAACAATCGGCGGACCTGCTTCAACAACGCGGCCACCTCCGCCGCGCAGCTCGGAGCAAGATCACGCGCAACCCCTCCCGGCACCACGACATCCATCATCAGCCGATGCCCGAAGCACGACTCGGCGGTGCGCAGGGTCTTCTCGCGCAGAATGCCGCACTGGGCATGCATGAGCGTGAACGAGGCATCGTTGCAGATCGCCCCGATATCCCCGAAATGATTGGCGACACGTTCGAGCTCCGCTATCAGCGCCCGCAGATAGACGGCACGCGGCGGAACCTCGATTTCCAGCGCCGCTTCGACCGCATGCGCAAAAGCAAGGGCGTATGCAACTGTGCTGTCTCCCGAGGTTCGGCCGGCCAAGCGCGCGGCCGTGTCGAGGGTCGCGCCCGCCATCAGCGCCTCGATGCCTTTGTGCACGTAGCCAAGGCGCTGCTCCAACCGAACCACGGTCTCGCCGTTCGCGGTAAAACGGAAATGGCCGGGTTCGATGATGCCCGCATGAACCGGACCGACCGGAATCTGGTGAAGACCCTCGCCCGCGGTAGGCAGGAACGCGTAAGGCGTGGGTCGCGGCGGCGCGTCATGGCGCTGCCCCAGCGGGTGTTGCACATTCCAGAAACCGAGGTCGAGCCATGGCCGCGTGTCCGGCAAGCCGACCGGCTCCAGGCCGTAGAGATCTTGTAGCGCACGTTCCAGACGAATGGCTGGGGGATGAAGCGCGCCGACGGACGGAAAACGAGCATCCGGGCATGGCAGCGTGACAACCGCGATCTCGCGCATACTTGTGTCGAGTATCGCCATGTGCACCGCGCCGGCATCACCCCAGAGGCCCAGCAGCGTCCAATATCCGGCCGATAGCTGACTTACGGCAAAGCGCCAGCCATCCTCGTCCACGACGACCCGTGGCCAAGGACGATGTCCCGCAATTTTGTCGCCCCCGATCGCGTCGATAAGCGCCGGCATCGAATCACCCCAAGAGCTTCGCCACGTTCTGAAACCAAGCAACCAGCGCCGGCGGCATGTAGATCCCCGCGACGAAAACGAGCGCGAGATGGGCGAACATCGGCATATAGGAGGCCTCGGCCTTGGCGGTGGCGCCGCGGGGCTCGCCAAATGCGATCGTATTCAACCGCAGGAACAACGCGGCAACCCCGATCAGAATGCCGCACACGAGGATGATCGCGAGCAACGGCGCCCGCGCGAACGTCGACGTTACCACGAGGAACTCGCTCATGAAGATGCCGAGCGGAGGCAATCCGGCAATGGCGACGACGCCGAGCACGAGCCCCCAGCCGAGCACCGGGTTGGTCTCGGTAAGCCCGCCCATGTCGGCAATGCGCTGAGTGCCCTTCACTTGGGCAATGTGACCAACCGCGAAGAAGATCGCCGATTTCGTCAGCGAATGCATCGTCATGTGGAGGAGCCCGGCGAAATTCGCGATCGGCCCGCCCATGCCGAAGGCAAAGGTAATGATGCCCATGTGCTCGATCGAGGAATAGGCGAACATGCGCTTGATGTCGCGCCGGCGGTACAGCATGAAGGCCGCAAACAAGAGCGAGATGAGCCCCATGGTCACCATCAACGGACCTGGTGCGAGGGCAGCCGGATTGAGGGCGAGCAGCATCTTGAAGCGCAGCAAGGCGTAGAGCGCGACATTGAGCAGGAGCCCTGAAAGCACTGCGGAGATCGGGGTAGGCCCTTCGGCGTGAGCATCGGGCAGCCAGGCATGCAGCGGCGCAAGCCCGACCTTGGTGCCGTAGCCGAGCAGGAGGAACACGAAGGCGACGTTGAGCAGCGCCGGATCGAAGGCGGACGCGCGCGTGATCAGTACGGTCCACACCATAGCGTCGAGTCCCTCTCCGACGACAGGGCGCGCCGCCGTACAGCGCGAGCGCGATGCCGACGCTGCCGAGGATGATATACTTCCTCGCCGCTTCCAGCGCTTCGTGGGTGCGATAGATGCCGACCATGAGTACGGTGGTCAGCGTCGCAAGCTCAATGGCCACCCACATCAGACCGATGTTGTTGGCTACGAGCGCGAGATTCATCGCGAACATCAGCAGCTGATACATCGCATGATAGAAGCGCAGGAATCTTGGCGTGAGCCGACCGATCTCAAGCTCGTGGCCGATATAGGTGGCGCTGAACACGCTAGTTGTGAAACCGACGAACGTGGTAAACACGATGAACACGATGTTGAGATC
>CBFGVM010000137.1:0-10052 GCA_965652015.1 uncultured Alphaproteobacteria bacterium | reverse complement strand
GGTAGCTTTGCGCATTTCGCGCGATGCCGTGAAAGACCATGAGCAACGCCGGGTCAGAGCACCCCGCCGGGCGGTAGGTGAAGACCACCATGGGCGCGCCGTTCACGTCGACCATCTGACGGCCCGTCTCGATGGGCGCCGCCGCGAGCGGCGCGGCGGCAAACAACGAGCCGAGCATCACAACGACCGTCCAGATCCATCTCGCCTCGTTCATTTCTTACTCCGAGTGCGCGACCATTCGCAGAACCGACACGATTGAAGCCTAGGAGATGCGTAGGTCAACAATGGAGTACCGCATGGCGAAGCTTACGCTCTATCACGCCGCCCCGTCCCGCTCCTCGATAACGTTATGGATGCTGGAGGAGATCGGTGAACCCTACGACATCCACTTCTTGAGCTTGAGCAAGGGCGACAACCGCGCGCCCGACTATCTCGCAGTGAATCCGATGGGCAAGGTGCCCGCGCTCAAGCACGGCGATACCGTCATCACCGAGGTGGCGGCGATCTGCGCCTACCTCGCCGACGAATTTCCGCGCGCCAAGCTCAACGTGCCGATCGGCACGCCGCGCCGCGGCGTCTATCTCAAGTGGCTGTTCTTCGGCCCGAGCTGCATCGAAGCGGCGATCATCGATCGCGCCAGCCCGCGCAAGGAAGAGCCGCGACGTGCAATGCTGGGCTACGGCGATTTCGACACCGTGATGGATGTCACCGCGAAAGCGCTTGCCAAGGGGCCATACCTCATGGGCGATCAGTTCACGGCCGCCGATGTGATCATCGGCTCGACCGTACGTTGGGGTATGATGTTCAAAATGTTGCCCGAGCGTCCCGAGTTCACCGCCTATACCGACCGGCTTGTCGCGCGCCCGGCGCTCCAGCGCGCCGAAGCCAAGGACAAAGAGCTCGCCGCGGCATGAGGTGACAAGGGTCCGTCATGGCCGGGCTTGACCCGGCCATCCATCTTCCTCGTAAAAAGTCTTGCGAAGAACGATGGACCCGCGGGTCAAGCCCGCGGGTGACGTGCCAGGTGGTGGCTCGAGATCGAGCACTCATCGTCATTGCCCGGCCACTTCTTTGCCCGGGTCGAGCCCTGGCATGACGAGCTAGCGCACGCGGAACGCGCCCTGCTGGTGCGGCTCCGTATCTGTTGCCCGATGGAGCGTACGCGAAATCCGGGCTACGGTTGCGCCTAATGATCCTGCAATTGCGCATTCTCTACTTCGAGGATCTCTCGGTCGGCATGACCGAGACGCTGTCGAAGACCATCGCCTCCTCCGACGTGGTCGGCTTCGCGCAGCTCACCGGCGATCGCAATCCCATTCACCTGTCGGAGCACTTCGCGGCCAAGACCCAGTTCGGCAAACGGATCGCGCACGGCCTCTACACGGCGAGCCTGATCTCGGCGGTGCTGGGCACGCGCCTTCCCGGCCCCGGCGCCATCTATATTTCGCAGACGCTCAACTTCCGCGCGCCGGTCAGGATCGGCGATGAGGTAGAGGTGACCGTGACGGTCGCGGAGCTCATCCCCGCGCGCCAGCGCGCGCGGCTCGCCTGTAGCTGCAAAGTCGGTGACGAGATCGTGCTCGACGGCGAGGCGTGGGTGAAGGTGCCGTCCGCCGCCAAATCGAAGCGGCCGCTGCCGCGGGTGTGAGGGTTACTCCGCCGCCTCGGTGCGCGGCTTGCGCTTGGCGTCGCGGCGCGCCAGCACCGGCGCCAGAAATTGCCCGGTATAGCTGCGCTTGATCTTGACGATGTCCTCGGGCGTGCCGGCCGCCACGATCTCGCCGCCGCCGTCGCCGCCTTCCGGGCCGAGATCGATGATCCAGTCGGCGGTCTTGATGACTTCGAGATTGTGCTCGATCACGACCACCGTGTTGCCCTGCTCGACCAGCTCGTGCAGCACTTCCAGCAGCTTCTTCACGTCGTGGAAATGCAGCCCCGTGGTCGGCTCGTCGAGAATGTAGAGCGTGCGGCCGGTGGCGCGCTTGGAGAGCTCCTTGGCGAGCTTGACCCGCTGCGCCTCGCCGCCGGAAAGCGTGGTCGCTTGCTGCCCCACATGGATGTAGTCGAGGCCGACGCGATGCAAAAGCTCGAGTACGTTGCGCACGCGCGGCACCGCCTTGAAGAATTCGAGCGCCTCCTCGACCGTCATGTCGAGCACGTCGGCGATCGATTTGCCCTTGAACAGCACCTCGAGCGTCTCGCGGTTATAGCGTTTGCCCTTGCAGACGTCGCAGGTGACGTAGACGTCGGGCAAAAAGTGCATCTCGATCTTGATCACGCCATCGCCTTGGCAGGCCTCGCAACGCCCGCCCTTGACGTTGAAGGAGAAGCGGCCCGGCTCGTAGCCGCGCGCCTTCGCTTCAGGCAGGCCCGCAAACCACTCGCGTATCGGAGTGAAGGCGCCGGTATAGGTCGCCGGATTGCTGCGCGGCGTGCGGCCGACCGGCGACTGGTCGATGTCGATGACCTTGTCGAGATGCTCGAGCCCCTCGATGCGGTCGTGCGGGGCAGGGGCCTCCGAGGCACCGTTGAGCCGGCGGGCGATCGCCTTGTAGAGGGTGTCGACCAGTAAGGTCGACTTGCCGCCGCCGGACACGCCGGTGACGCAGGTGAATAGACCGAGCGGGATTTCCGCGGTGAGCTTCTTGAGATTGTTGCCGCGTGCGTTCACGAGGGTCAGCGTGCGGCGCGCGTTCCTCGGCCGGCGCTCGGGGATTGCGACCGACATCTCGCCCGACAAATATCTGCCGGTGAGCGAGGCGGACGTCGCGATCAGATCATCGACCGTGCCCTGCGCGACGATATGCCCGCCGTGGATGCCGGCGCCGGGACCGATGTCGAGCACGTGGTCGGCGGTGCGGATGGCGTCCTCGTCGTGCTCCACCACGATGACCGTATTGCCAAGGTCGCGCAGCCGTTTGAGCGTCTCGAGCAGTCGCGCATTGTCGCGCTGGTGCAGCCCGATCGATGGCTCATCGAGCACGTAGAGCACGCCGGTCAGCCCGGAGCCGATCTGCGAAGCAAGCCGGATGCGCTGGCTTTCGCCCCCCGACAGCGTGCCCGAGGCGCGCGATAGCGTGAGATATTCGAGCCCGACATCGACCAGAAATTTGAGCCGCTCGCGGATCTCCTTGAGCACCCGCACTGCGATCTCGTTCTGCTTGGCGTTGAGCGCTTGCGGCAACTGCGTGAACCACTCGCCCGCGCGCTTGACCGACATGTCCGCGACCTCGCCGATGTGCAGGCCGCCGACCCGCACACACAGCGCCTCGGGCTTGAGCCGATATCCGTTGCAGGCGGCGCAGGGAATGTCGGTAAAATATTTGGCCATCTCCTCGCGCGCCCAGTCGCTCTCGGTCTCGCGCCAGCGCCGCTCGAGATTGGTCACCACGCCTTCGAACGGCTTTCTGGTCTCGTAGGAGCGCAGTCCGTCGTCGTAGACAAACCGGATCGCATCGTCACCGGAGCCGTAGAGGATTGCGTCTTGCGTCTTCTTGGGCAGGTCCTTCCATTTGGTGTCGAGAGTGAACTTGTAATGCTTGCCGAGCGCGAGCAGCGTTTGCATGTAGTAGGGCGAACTCGATTTCGCCCACGGCGCGATGGCGCCGCCGCGCAAGGTTCTCTCGCGGTCGGCAATGACGAGATCGGGATCGATGTGCTGCTCGACGCCGAGCCCGCCGCACGCCGGGCAGGCACCGAACGGATTGTTGAACGAAAACAGCCGCGGTTCGATTTCCGGAATGGTGAAGCCCGACACCGGACAGGCGAATTTTTCCGAGAAGATGAGGCGTTGCGGGCCGCTCTGGTCGTGGATCTTCGCCGTTTTCTTCGCAGGCCCCGCCTGCTCGGTGCTAGCCACCCCTGAAGGAGGCGCCTCCGCGAACTCCACCACCGCCAGTCCGTCGGCGAGCTTGAGCGCGGTTTCCAGCGAATCCGCGAGGCGCGTGGCGAGGTCGCTGCGTACTACGACCCGGTCCACCACCACGTCGATGTCGTGCTTGAATTTCTTGTCGAGCGCCGGCGCGTCCACGATCTCATAGAATTTGCCGTCGATCTTCACCCGCTGGAATCCGCGCTTCATGTAATCGGCGAGTTCCTTGCGGTACTCGCCCTTGCGCCCGCGCACGACAGGGGCGAGCAGATAGAGCCGCGTGCCCTCCGGCAGCGCCATCACCCGGTCGACCATCTGCGACACTGTCTGGCTCTCAATCGGCAAGCCGGTGGCCGGCGAATAGGGAACACCAACGCGCGCCCAAAGGAGCCGCATATAGTCGTAGATCTCAGTGACCGTGCCGACCGTGGAGCGCGGATTGCGCGAGGTGGTTTTTTGCTCGATCGAGATGGCAGGCGAGAGGCCGTCGATCTGATCGACGTCGGGCTTCTGCATCATCTCGAGGAACTGGCGCGCGTAGGCCGAGAGCGATTCCACGTAACGGCGCTGGCCCTCGGCATAGATGGTATCGAAGGCGAGTGAGGATTTGCCCGAGCCCGAGAGTCCGGTGAACACCACCAGCCGATCGCGCGGGATCTCGACGTCGATGTTCTTGAGATTGTGCTCGCGCGCGCCGCGGATTGCGATGACGCGCCCGGCGTCACTCGATACGCGGCGGCGGCTCTGGTCGAAAAGATCGTTCATGTGGTCCGTCGGCGCGATCCTATGGGTGAGGCGAAGGCGGTCATATCGGCGAGGCCAAAAGGCGCCTCCGCGCGCGGAGCCTCGCCGGAACGTAGTGAGAACGGCGGCATTTCGCTAGTCCGCCAAAGCGCAAACGTGCCGCCTTTGCCTGGCTGTGGACAACACGCAGCGCACGACAATACTCGCACCGCCGTGGTCATTGGGGCTTGTTCCCATGCGGCCTTTGCCGGCAAATCGGAAACTCCGATTGGGGCCGTCAAGCCCGCGATCTGGGTTCGCTCCGAGAACACAATGCGAGACATCATCGCCTTCATCCTCGGCAACTTTACGCTCACCTTTTTCGTCATTGGCCTCTTCGCGTCGGCAATCGCCCTTTGGCGTGCGCGACGGCCGCGCAGCTTTGCGATGATCGTCGAGGCGCTGTTCTCGTATTTCCTCCTGTTCTCGATCGGATTTTCCTACCTGTATAATTTTGTCCTGCACGTCTTCTTCGGGAAATTGGCAGCGTCCTTCATCGGATGGGAGGATAGCCCTTTCCAATTGGAGGTTGGCTTTGCCAGCCTCGGCTTTGCCGCGATCGGCTTTTTGGCGTTCAGGGGTAGCTTCGATTTGCGCCTGGCGGCAATCGTCGGGCCCGCTTGCTTCCTATGGGGCGCCGCTGGCGGTCACGTCTACCAGATGATCACGGCGCACAATTTCGCCCCCGGCAACGCCGGCATCATTTTTTACAGCGATATCTTGGTCCCGGTTATCGGCTTCATATTTCTGTGGCTGCAACACCGCTTGGCAGCGCCAGGATCGGCAACTCGGCCCGCCGAGTGACGGCAAAATCCGCTTGGAGGGATTTGCATTTGCGCCCCATTGGTGCTAGAACAAAAAGAGAACATTGGCCCGGCGTTGTGGTCTCGCTGCCTGCTGTGGAAAAGCATGATGGTGCAGGCGAGGACGGCGACTTCGTGCCGAGCTTGGGATTAGGGTGCTCGGGTCAGGAAACAGGAGAGAGTCATGGCCGGTAGTGTCAACAAGGTGATCCTGGTCGGCAATCTCGGCAAGGATCCCGAAATCCGGCGCACGCAAGACGGCCGGCCTATCGCAAATTTGAGCGTGGCGACATCGGAAACGTGGCGCGACAAGTCAACTGGCGAGCGCCGCGAGCGCACCGAATGGCACCGAGTGGTCATCTTTAACGAGGGACTCTGCCGGGTTGCCGAGCAATATTTGAAGAAGGGGTCGAAAGTTTATCTCGAGGGCCAATTGCAGACGCGCAAATGGCAGGACCAATCGGGCCAGGACAAGTACACCACCGAAGTCGTGCTGCAGAACTTCAATTCGCAGCTCACCATGCTCGACCGGGCGGGTGATCGCGCAGGGGGCGACTTGGGCGCGGAGGAGGATGATTTCGGCGCCTCGGGCCCGTCCGGGCGGGAGAAGAAGCCGGCGTTGGCCGGCGCCGGCAAGCGCGGCGACATGGACGACGAGATTCCATTTTGACGGTCACGGCCCGGATCCAGTGGCCGCTCGCGCAGCTCAGTTCCGGCAATCCCGCAAGCGCGGCGTCAGGTGAGGCGGAGAAAGGGGCGTGTCGCTCGCGCCGCTATTGAACGCCCGTCCGGCGATCCAGCTGCATGCTTTTGCGGCGTTGGCCGCCTTCGCGATCGGCGCGGTGCAACTCGCCGCGCCGAAAGGGACGCTGCCCCACCGTACTATCGGATGGATCTGGGTCTTGCTCATGGTGATCGTGGCGGCGACTTCGTTCTGGATCCATGACCTGCGCGTGTGGGGGCCATGGAGCCCGATCCACCTGCTCTCGATCTTCACGCTCGCGACGCTGCCGCTCGCGGTCATGCATGCCCGGCGCCATCGCGTCGGCAATCACCGCAACGCCATGATCGCCATCTTTACAGGCGCGCTGTTGGTCGCCGGCCTCTTCACCCTCATGCCTGGCCGCATCATGCATGCGGTGGTGTTCGGGCATTAAAAGCCGCGCCAAATCCCGCCCAAAACGAGGCGGAGCCGAGGGCTCGGCGCGGCGGTCGCGACTTGACGATAAGTCTCTGAATCCCCATATGAAAATAGCTCGAACCCGGTGCGTTTTTGGGTGGCGCCTGCCGGCTGAATCAGCTAAGCACTCTTAAACCTTTACCCGCAGGATTTTCTCTCTTGGCCGACGACAACGACCAGCAGCCGGAAGCGCCCGGCCCATCCGATATTCGCCCGATCTCCATCACCGAGGAGATGAAGCGCAGCTACCTCGATTACGCCATGAGCGTGATCGTGGCGCGCGCGCTGCCAGATGCGCGTGACGGCCTCAAGCCGGTGCACCGGCGCATCCTTTATTCGATGCACGAGAACGGGCACACGCCCGACAGGAAATACGTCAAATCGGCGCGCGTGGTCGGCGACGTGATGGGCAAATACCACCCGCACGGCGACCAGGCCATCTACGACGCGCTGGTACGCATGGCGCAGGATTTCTCAATGCGCCTGCCGCTCATCGACGGGCAAGGCAACTTCGGCTCGGTCGACGGCGATCCGCCGGCGGCCATGCGCTACACCGAATGCCGGCTGGCCAGACCGGCCATGGAGCTACTCGACGATATCGACAAAGAGACCGTCGATTTCCAGCCCAACTACGACGGCAACGAGAAGGAGCCGGTGGTACTGCCGGCGCGCTTCCCCAACCTGCTGGTGAACGGCGCAGGCGGCATCGCCGTGGGCATGGCCACGAACATCCCGCCGCACAATCTCGGCGAGGTGATCGATGCCTGCGTCGCGCTGATCGAAAATCCCGGCCTGAGCATCGACGAGCTGATCGGCATCATTCCCGGCCCCGACTTCCCGACCGGCGGCGTCATTCTTGGGCACGCGGGCATTCGCGCCGCCTACACCCACGGCCGCGGCTCGATCGTCATGCGCGGCAAGGTGGAGATCGAGACGCTGCGCGGCGAGCGCGAGGCGATCATCGTCAGCGAGATTCCCTACCAGGTGAACAAAGCGGCGATGGTCGAGCGAATTGCGGAACTATGGCGCGACAAGAAGATCGACGGCATCGGCGCGCTGCGCGACGAGTCCGACCGCAACGGCTATCGCGTCGTCATCGAGCTCAAGCGCGAGGCCATGGCGGACGTCGTGCTCAACCAACTCTACCGCTATACGCCGCTGCAATCGACCTTCGGCGCCAATGTCGTGGCGCTCGAGGGCGGTCGCCCGCTGGTGATGAATCTCAAGGACCTGCTCGCCTCCTTCATCGCCTTCCGCGAGGAGGTGGTTTCCCGGCGCACCAAGTATCTACTCGGCAAGGCGCGCGATCGCGCCCATGTGTTGGTCGGGCTCGCCATTGCCGTCAGCAATATCGATGAGGTGATCAAGCTCATTCGCGGATCCTCCGACGCCAACGCGGCGCGCGACGCCTTGATGGCGCGTGACTGGCCGGCGCGTGAGGTCGAGGCGATGATCACGCTGATCGACGATCCGCGGCACAAGGTATCGACGACCGGCACCTACAAGCTCTCGGCCGAGCAGGCCAAAGCGATCCTCGACCTGCGCCTACAGCGCTTGACCGCGCTTGGCCGCGACGAGATCAAGGCCGAGCTCGACAAGCTCGCCGAGGAGATCGCCGACTATCTCGACATCTTGCGCTCGCGGGCACGCATTCAGAGCATCGTAACGGACGAGCTTAAAGCGGTGCGCGACAAGTTTGCCACGCCGCGGCGGACCGTCATCCTCGATGAGGAAGGCGAGGTCGAAGAAGAAGATCTCATCCACCGCGAGGACATGGTCGTCACCGTTTCCCACCTTGGCTACGTCAAGCGCGTGCCGCTCTCGACCTACCGTGCACAACGGCGCGGCGGCAAGGGCCGCGCGGGCATGCAGACGCGCGAGGAGGATTTCGTCTCGCGGCTATTCGTGGCTTCCACTCATACGCCGGTGCTGTTCTTCTCGTCCCGCGGCCGGGTCTACAAGGAAAAGGTCTGGCGGTTGCCCCAGGCGGCACCGCAGGCACGCGGCAAGGCCTTGATCAACATCCTGCCGCTCGAGCCGGGCGAGCTGGTCACCACCGTCATGCCGCTGCCGGAGGACGAGGCGACTTGGAGCCAGCTTGACGTGATGTTCTCCACTACGCGCGGCACGGTGCGGCGCAATAAGCTTTCCGACTTCGTCGATGTGCGCCGCTCCGGCATCATCGCCATGAAGCTTGCCGAGGGCGAGGGCATCGTCGACGTGCAGATCTGCACCGAACGGGACGACGTGTTGCTCACCACGGCGGGCGGGCAATGCATTCGTTTCGCGGTCACCGACGTGCGCGTGTTTCAGGGCCGCACGTCGATGGGTGTGCGCGGCATCGCGCTCGCCGAAGGCGACAAGGTCATTTCCCTTTCGATTCTGCGCCATATGGATGCGAGCGCCGAGGAACGCGCTGCCTATCTCAAACGCGCGAGCGCCGTGCGGCGCGGTCTCAACGGGACCGAGGCCGAAGAAACGCCGCTCGACGCCGAAGAAACGCAGGTATCCGCTGATACGATCGAGCTCGGCGAGCAGCGCTACGTGGACATGTCGGCCGCGGAGCAGTTCGTGCTCACGATTTCCGAGCGCGGTTTCGGTAAGCGCTCCTCCTCCTACGAATACCGGATCACCGGGCGCGGCGGAAAAGGCATCGTCGCCATGGATGTGCGCGAGCGTGACGGCAGCATCAGGAAGAAAACCGGCAAGCTGATTGCCTCCTTCCCGGTCGAGGACGAGGATCAGATCATGCTGGTCACCGACGGCGGCCAGCTCATCCGCACCCGCGTCGAGGGCATCCGCATTGCCGGCCGCTCGACCCAGGGCGTGATCGTGTTCGATACCGCGGAAGGCGAGCGCGTGGTCTCGGTCGAGCGCATCAGCGAAGAAGGTGACCAGAACGGTGGCTAGAACCTCCGCTCGTCTGAATATCCGCTCGTCCTCGCGGAAACGAATCAGCGGGGACGCGGCACTAAACGCGCGGGACGCTTAGAGTTGCGATGAACTGGGAACTGTTTGCCGCCTTTCTCCTCATCACTGCTGTCCTGGTCATCACTCCAGGGCCGATCGTCACGCTGGTCATCGCGACCGGCGCGCGGGAAGGCATGCGCGCGGCGCTCACCACCGTCGTCGGTACCACGCTCGGCAACGCAGTCTTGCTCGCCGCGATTGCGTTCGGCTTGAGCTGGGTGGTCAGGAACGCCGCCACATTGTTCGAAATCTTGCGCTGGATCGGCGCGGCCTATCTGATTTGGCTCGGTATCCAGGCATGGCGCCATGCCGGCGAGACCGACGCCGCCAGCCTCCCGCGCGGGCGCGTGCATGTCTGGCGCGGCTTTGCGGTTGCGCTATCGAACCCGAAAACAATCGCGTTCTTCACGGCCTTCTTGCCGCAGTTCGTCGATCCCGGCTTGCC
>CBFGVM010000136.1:0-10107 GCA_965652015.1 uncultured Alphaproteobacteria bacterium | reverse complement strand
CGCGCATGCGGTTCTGGGGTTCCACCGCGCTCGCGACCGGAGTCTTCCTCACCTATCTGATCCCGGAGACGTTGCTATTCATTCCGCTGTTCAAGATGTTTGCGCTGGTTAACGAGTATACCGGCATTGAGTTGATCAATCGCTGGTGGGTGCTGCTGCTGCTTTATCCAACGCTGACGGTGCCGTTCTGCACTTGGATCATGATCGGATACTTCGCTTCCATTCCCAAGGAGCTCGACGAAGCGGCGCTGATGGATGGCGCGAACTATCGGCAGATTCTCACCCGCGTCTTCATACCGGTCGCGCTACCCGGTCTCATCGCAGCGACGATCTTCGCCTTCACCGTGTCGTGGGCGCAGTTTCTCTATCCCCTCGCCTTCACAACCTCGGCCGATCAGCTGGTGCTGCCGGTCGGCATCGTCACTTCGCTGATCAAGGGCGATGTGTTCAACTGGGGCCAGATCATGACCGGCGCACTGCTCGGCGCCGCTCCCCCGCTCATCATCTACGCCTTCCTCATGGACTATTACATCGCCGGGCTCACCGCCGGCGCCACCAAGGGCTAGAGGCGATGGCGCAAGTTTCGCTGCGCAAGCTCTTCAAACGCTTCGACGACACCGAGGCGGTGCGTGGCATCGATCTCGACATCGCGGATAAGGAGTTCGTGGTGCTGGTCGGGCCCTCGGGCTGCGGCAAGACGACGACGCTGCGGATGATCGCCGGCCTTGAGGAGGTCAGCGCTGGGGAAATCGCGGTCGACGGCGAGGTGGTCAACGACGTGCCGCCCAAGGACCGCGACATGGCGATGGTGTTTCAGAACTACGCGCTCTACCCGCACATGACGGTGTACGAGAACATGTCATTCGGATTGCGCCTCAAGCGCTACCCGAAGGACGAGATCGCGCGCCGCGTGCAGGAGGCAGCGCGCATCCTCGACATCACCGAGCTGCTCGACCGCAAGCCGCGCCAGCTCTCCGGCGGACAGCGCCAGCGCGTGGCCATGGGCCGCGCCATCGTGCGCAACCCGAAAGTCTTTCTGTTCGACGAGCCCTTGTCCAATCTCGACGCCAAGCTGCGCGTGCAGATGCGAACCGAGATCAAGCGCGTGCATCAGAAGGTGCGCACGACCACCGTCTACGTCACCCATGACCAGGTCGAGGCAATGACGCTCGCCGACCGCGTCGTGGTGATGAACCGCGGCCGCATCGAGCAGATCGGCCCCCCCAATGAGCTTTATCACGCGCCGAAGACCCGGTTCGTCGCCGGCTTCATCGGCTCACCGGCGATGAACTTTCTGCCCTGCCGGCTGGAAGAGGACGGCGGCGCTTTGCGCGTGCGCTTGAGCGAGGAGCTCACGCTGCCGGTGCCGCCGGCGCACGCGGCACGCTATCGATCGCACGTGGGGCGCGCTGGCCTGACCTTCGGCCTGCGCCCCGAACACTTGACTGAAAACAAGTCCAATGGCGGCTCGCCGCTGGGCATGATCGATGCGCTCATCGAAGTCGCGGAGCCGCTGGGCATGGAAACGCTGGTGTTCTTTCGCATCAACGGGCTGGACGTGTGCGGCCGCGTGAGCCCCAATGCCGGCGCGCGCGAAGGCGCGCGCATGCGGCTTTGCGCCAGCCTCGACAACATGCACCTGATCGACGACGCGACCGGGGCTGTGCTCTGAGGGTGTGACCTCACGCCCGTCGCGCTGCCCCCCTCCACGCCCGCCCCGCGCACCACGTCAGTTCTATATTTGTTCGTCTTGAAAATGCGCGGCGTTCAACCAATTCCGATCCGACGTTGCCGGCCGCACGAGTATGCGAGGGGGATCTCGCAAAGCGCGTGCGAGCTCGCCGTCGGTATCCGATGTCCTAGGGGAATTTGCCTGCCATGACCGTTGTCGACGAGACCCGCCACGAAAGCCGCGCTTTCGATGCCGATGTTGCCAGGCTGCTGCACCTGATCGTTCATTCCGTCTATTCCGACAAAGACGTCTTCCTGCGCGAACTCATTTCGAACGCAGCCGACGCCTGCGAAAAGCTTCGCTACGAAGCCATCGCGCATCCCGAGCTGCTGGGCGACGATCCGGCCCTGCGCATCACCCTGCTGATCGACGCCGAGAAGAAATGCCTCACCGTGGAAGACAACGGGATCGGCATGAGCCGCGAGGAGATGGTGCAGGGGCTCGGAACCATTGCCCATTCCGGAACAAAGGCGTTCATGGATCGCATCGAAGCTGCCCAGGGCGCCGACGGCGCAACCTTGATCGGCCAATTCGGTGTCGGCTTCTATTCGGCGTTCATGGTTGCCGATCGTGTCGAGGTGATCTCGCGTCGCGCCGGCAGCGAGGAAGCCTGGCAATGGTCGTCCGACGGCAAGGGCACGTTTTCGATATCGCCGGCGGCGGCCGACGGCGCTCCGCGCCGCGGCACCCGCGTCATCGTCCATCTGACCGATGACGCCAAGTCTTATCTCGAACGCTTCAGGCTCGAGCGGATGGTAAGAGCACAATCGGGGCACGTGCCGGTGCCCATCGCCATCGTCGACAAGCCGGGCGAAACCCCGTCCCAACTCGTCGACGGCGCGGCGCTTTGGGCCAAGCCCAAATCCGAGATTTCGACCGCGGATTACACCGACTTCTACCGCAGCCTCGCCGGCCAGTTCGACGAGCCCGACCTGACGCTCCATTTCCGCGCCGAAGGCCGGCAGGAATATACCGTGCTTGCGTTCGTTCCGGGCTCGCGACCATTCGATCTCTTCGACGTCGACCGCAAGGACCGCATCAAGCTTTACGTCAAGCGTGTCTTCATCACCGACGAGGCAGAGATCTTGCCGCGCTATCTGCGTTTTGTTCGCGGGCTCGTCGACTCGGCCGACCTGCCGCTCAATCTGTCGCGCGAGATGATTCAGGAAAGTCCGATTCTGACGGCGATCAGGAAAGGCGTAACCAGCCGCATCTTCGGCGAGCTCGAGAAGGTCGCAGAGAAGGAGCCCACGACCTATGCCAAGATCTGGGACAATTTCGGCGCGGTCCTGAAAGAAGGACTTTATAGCGACTTCGAGCGGCGCGACACGCTTCTCTCCCTGTGCCGCTTCAAGACGACGGCGTCGGCAGGTGAATGGCGCAGCCTCAAGGACTACATCGCGGCACTCAAGGAGAATCAGACCGCGATCTACTATCTGGCAGGTGACGACCTCGCTCGCCTCGAAACCTCGCCGCATCTGGAAGGCTTCCGCGCCCGCGGCGTCGAGGTTCTTCTGTTCGCGGACCCGATCGACGGCTTCTGGGTCACCACCGGTCCTTCTTTCGACGGCAAGCCGTTCAAGTCGGTGACGCAAGGCGCCGCGGATTTGGCGCTGATCCCGCGCATCGATGCCAAGGATGAAGCCCGACCCGAGACGGACCAGACGGTCACGAACTTCATCGCTTTCGTCAAGGAGACGTTGGGCGAGGCCGTGTCGGACGTGCGCGCGTCGGACCGATTGACCGACAGTGCAGTCTGTTTGGTCGCGCCCGAAACCGGCCTCGACCGCCAATTGGAGAAGCTCCTGGCTGGCACCGGACGGCTTAAGACGGCGGCAAAGCCGATCTTGGAGATCAATCCGCGCCACGACATTGTCGTAGCACTCGCGTCATTGGGCGATGACGATCTCGCCTTCAAGCAGGATGCCGCGCACCTGCTATTCGATGAAGCGCGCGTGCTCGACGGCGACCGCCCCGCGGATGCGCGGACGTTCTGCGACAGACTGGGGCGGCTGCTGACGCGGAGTCTCGGCAAGCGCTCCGCCTGATAGCGGCACCGGTTGGGTGGCTCCGAAGAACGGGTGATGCGGAAATTCCCCTCGTTATCATGCATACAGTCGCAGAATTGCTTGGCGCAGAAATTGAGATTACGATCATGCTACTAGCGGTCGCTGCCCGACGCCCCTACTCCCGAGTCGATGCGGCGTCGCTCTGCTCGCGGTCAAATCCGTGTCCGAAGAGGCAGCGTCATGGAACGTGCCCCGCGCTGGATTACCGAAGAAGACGTCGTCCAGTTGATGCACCTGGGCGACGCGATCGAAGCACTTACGCGCGGCCTTCTCGAGGAGGCCGCCGGGTCTGCGCGCAACATGGAGAAAACCGCGGCGCACTGGGGCAAGAGCAGCAATATGCATGCGATTGGCGCGGTTTTCGAAGGCGCGGAAGTGTTCGGAACCAAGACCTGGGGGAACACGCCGGAAGGCGGCTCCACGCCTCTTCTCATCTTATGGAATGCAACCAGCGCCAAGCTTTGGGCGATCGTCGAGGCGCGCGCGCTCGGACAGATGCGAACCGGCGCGATGTCGGCAATCGCAACGCGATGGAGGAGCGAGCCCGAAGCGGATGACTTCGCCATCATCGGCAGCGGGAAGCAGGCGTTGACGCAAGCTGCGGCGGTAGCAGCGGTCCGGCGGTTGCGGCGCATCCGTGTCTTCAGTCCCACCCGGGCAAAGCGCGTCGCTTTCGCCGAGAAGCTGCGAAGCACCTTTCCCGGCACTGAAATCAGAGTGGCGGACGACGCGGCGAGTGCAACCGACGGCGCTTCAATCATCACATTGATTACGCGCGCCCGCGAGCCTGTCATCACCGCAGCTGCGGTCGCTCGGGGTGCGCACGTGAACGCAGCTGGCGCTATCACCAGCGAGCGCAGGGAATTTTCCCAGGATCTGTTTGCGCGTGCGACGCTGGTAGCGGTCGATACGCTGCCGGCAACCCGTCAGCTGAGTGCGGAGTTTATCGACTGGTATGACGGCGAGTGCGGGGGTGATTGGACACCCGTGCAGCCGATCTCGGCGGTCGTCGCGGCAGCCCGACCGCGCCCCGCGCTTACGGATCTGTCGTTATTCAAGCCGATGGGAATGGGAATTTCCGATGTCTCACTCGGAATCGAAATCGTGCGACGCGCGGAAGCGTCCGGAATCGGCCGGACGATACCGCATCCCGGATTCGCCGTTCCTCGGATTTCTACCACTTCAAAAGAGGAGACCGCAGCATGACCCAAGCCATTCTTCGCGACATCAGCGGCGCAGTTGCTTCTCCCTCGCTCGATCTCTGGGAGCCAGTCATCATCACGGGCGAACAGATTTCCGCAGAGGTCGAAAGGCTGGCCTCGCTTCCGCGCCCCGCAAACGGGCGACGCGAATCGCTATTCATTCATCCGCGTGCCAGCGCTCCGGGCAATGGTCTCACCCCGGGGATACGGGTCGTGCTGAGCGTCCTTAAGCCTGGCGAAGAGACGGCACCAATACGGCACAACTCGACGCAAGTGAACTTCTGCATCAGGGGCTCCGGGCGCGGGAATATCGGCGGCACCGAGGTACGCTACGGCAAGTATGATACTTGGAACACGCCGTCGTTCCGTATCTACACGCATCGTAACGACGGGAACGATCTTCAGGCGCGGCTGACTTATTCCAACGCCCCTATGCTGGAAATGCTCAACATCCACATCGTCGAAGAGAATCCGACGGCGCCGCCGGCGCCGGACCAAGCGAAGGCGGATGACGAGCGCGCAGACCCGCGGCGCAAGAGCCCCTATGGCATGGTGACGCTGGAAAACGGCTCGCAGCTGATGCCCTATGAAATCTTGATAAACCCGCCCACCGTCGAATCACACGTGCTTCATTGGCCCTGGGCGCAGGTGAAGAAGCATCTCGACAAGTTGGAGTCGCTCGGAAAGAACTACATCGGCCGCCGCTTGTACATGATGTACAATCCTATGACCGGGCGTACGAACGGCTGCACACCCTCGTTCTTCGCCACGATTACCATTCGGCCGCCAAAAATCGTGGATCGTCCGCACCGGCACACCTCCGCTGCCATCAACTATTATTTCCACGGGCGCGGGCGCAGCACCGTGGAGGGCAAGGTGTATGAATGGAAGGCCGGTGATCTGATGCTCTCCGCACCCGGATGGGGCGTGCACAACCACGCTTCGTATGATGAGCCCGTTTACGAGCTCACCGTGCAGGACCAGCCTCTCAACATCTATATGGAGTCGCTGCTTTGGCAGGAGGACCTCAAGCACCCTGCCGCACTTCTGGGCTCCGAGGCAGGTTTCGACACGAACCGCACTCACATCGCAGCCGCCGAATAACGACCATCGTTTGTGAGCGTGGAGGCTTCCCCACGCCGCGCGATTTGGTGGCAAGCCGATCGGGCGCGGCTGCCGAGGCATTGCCTCGTGGCAAACTCTGAGGCAGGACAACCCCTTCCCCAACCGCAATGAACGGACAATTGTCCATCAACCCGAACGGCATCGCCTCGGTGCATCTCACGCTCGCGGTCTGCGATTACGAGCACGTGCGCGAGATCGCCCAAGGATCGGTTCGCGCCGACGGCATCACGCTCACCCCGCTCATCTTTCCATCGATCGAAGAGATCACCTTTCGCTTCACCAAAAACCTCGAGTGGGACGTCTCTGAACTATCGTTCGGAAAGTATATTTCGCTCGCCTCGCAGGGCGCTGCGCCGATGATCGCGATCCCGGTATTTCCCTCGAGGGTGCATCGGCATTCCGCGATCTATGTGCGCGACGGTCGCGGTATCAAGGCTGCGAAAGACCTCGAGGGTCGCACGGTGGGCATTCCCGAATGGGCGCAGACTGCCGGCATCTACGTGCGCGGATTTCTTGCGGAAGAGTACGGGGTAGACCTCGGCAAAATTCGCTGGCTGCAAGCCGGCGTCAACGAGCCTGGGAGGACCGAGAAGGTCGAGCTGAAGCTGCCGGCGGGCATCTGCTACGATACGCGGCCGGACACCAGCCTCTCGGCCATGCTCGGGAGCGGCGAGGTCGACGCGGTCATTTCCGCCCGTATGCCGGAGGCGTTCGCGCCCAACGGCCGGGTGGTCCGCCTGTTCCCGAACTATCGCGCCGAGGAGGAGCGGTTCTTCAAGAAGACCGGCATTTTCCCGATCATGCATTTGATCGCGATACGGCGAACGGTCTTCGAACAGCATCCCTGGATTGCGATGAACCTGTTCAAGATGTTCGACGAGGCCAAGCGCCGCTGCTTCAACCGGCTGCGCGACTTCACCTGCGCCCGCATTCCTCTGCCGTGGGCGGCGGCAATTGCCGACGAGATCGCCGCCGGTTATGGGCCCGATCCCTATCCCTACGGCATTGAGCATAGCCGGCCGACGATCGAGGCATTTTGCCGCTACGCCCACGACCAGGGCGTGACCCACCGACGCATGACGATAGAGGATCTATTCCCGCGTGAAGTGCGCACGACGGCCAGGATTTGAGCGTGTAATTCGAGTCAACGTCGCGGTCCTCCGGTGTGGTGCCCTGCGAAAGCGGGACATCCAGTAAATCACGGGAGGGATCTGGTGGTTACTGGATCGCCTGTTTTCGCGGGCGATGACGACGGAGACGTCAACGATCCAAGCAAGAATCAAAAATCATCACGCTTTAGCCCGCGCCGGCAGCGTCCCGCACCAGCGCCGCCACGCGCTCGCCGAACGCTTTCGTCCCCAACGGGCCGCCGAGGTCGCGGGTGCGCCATTGCGGATTGGCAATTGCCCGATCGAGCGCATCCTCGATGGTGGCAGCGGCGCGGATCAATCGGTCGTCGCGCCTGCGCTCGCCGAGCCAGGCGAGCAGCATCGCGGCCGAGCCGATCAGGGACGCAGGATTGGCGCGATCTTGCCCCGCGATATCGGGTGCCGAGCCGTGCTGGGCCTGGGCGATGGCATGCGCCTCGCCGGCATTGAGCGAAGCGGCAAGCCCCAAGCTGCCGCTGATCTCAGCGGCGAGATCGGAGAGAATGTCGCCGAACATATTGGTGGTGACGATCACGTCGAACGCGCTGGCGTCGCGCACGAGCAGCGCCGTCATCGCGTCGATGATGCGCTCCTCGTATTCCACGCCGGGAAAGCGGGATGCCACCGCGCGCACGCAGTCGAGAAAAAGCCCGTCCGAGACGCGCAGCACGTTGGCCTTGTGCACCGCCGTGACTTTCTTACGCCGCCGCTCGGCGAGCGCGAAAGCGGTCTCCGCGATGCGCGTCGAGCCCGCGCGCGTGATCTTGCGCACGGAGAGCGCGAGGTCTTGGGTGGGCATGAACTCGCCGTAGCCGAGAAACATGGAGCGGTCGGCGTAGAAACCTTCGGTGTTCTCGCGTGCGATGACGAGGTCGACCGGCGAGCCGCAACGCGGCGGCAAGCCGCCACGGCTGCGTGCCGGACGAATATTGGCAAACAGGTCAAGACGCTTGCGCAACTCGCCCGATGGGTTGAGGCCGCCTTGCGCGACGGGCGGATAGTCGTTGTGGGACACCGGCCCGAGGATCACGCCATCCGCCGCTTTGGCCGCCTCGACCGCCGTCTCCGGCAAGGTTGTGGCGTGCGCGCGCAGGGCGGCAAGCCCAATGGACACCGGCGCGAATGAAAGGCCGAGCTTGAAGAGGTTATCCGCCGCTTGAACAACCGCCATGGTCGCAGCCGTGATCTCCGGCCCGATGCCGTCGCCCTCCATCACCACGATGCGGACCGGCGTCGACGAACCATGCATCGGCGGAGCAGGCATCACCGCGTCCCTATCTTGCCAGCCGCGCAGCCTAACAAGCCGATGGCTGGTTGACGACCGATCGTGAGGATGGGCATCATGAATCCCTCGCTCCTCTCGATTGGCCTTTCATGCAAGAACGCAGTCCACCGCTAGCAACCATTCATGAGACCGCGACGGCGCCGGGCGATCTGCTCAACCTGCATGAGATCGTCGCCAAGGCGCGGCAGAATCTGAACCAGAACGACTGGGACTACATCGTCGGCGGCGTCGAATCGGAGACTACGCTGCGGCGCAACCGCATGGCGCTCGACGCGATCGCCTTTCGCCCGCGGGTGCTGCGCGACGTCAGCAAGGTCGATAGTTCGGTCACTCAGTTCGGGCGCAAACTACGCCTGCCCGTGGTGCTGGCGCCAGTGGGCTCGCTTGAGAGTTTTCATGCCGCCGGCGCCGAATCGGTCGTGCGCGCGGTCGATAGGTTCGGCGCCGCGCATATGCTCAGCTCGGTCTGCGATCCCGGGCTCGAGCAGCTGGCAGCAGCGGCGCCCGACGCACTGCGGCTCTACCAACTCTACGTCCGCGGCGATGAGGCCTGGGTCGACGATCATGTTGAGCGCGCGATTGCGCACGGCTACGCCGCGTTCTGCCTCACCGTCGATACCGCGCATTACAGCCGGCGCGAGCGCGATATCGCCAAACGGTTCGTGACCGCCGGGCGGCGGCGGGTGCAAGGCCGCGCGTTCCAGGCCGGGCTCGATTGGCGGTCCGTCAAACGCATCAAATCGAAGTTCAATATTCCGCTCGCGATCAAGGGCATCGCCACCGCCGAGGACGCCGCGATCGCGCTCGACCACGGCGTCGAGTGGATCTACGTCTCCAACCATGGCGGCCGCCAGCTCGATCACGGTCGCGGCTCCATGGATGTTCTGCCGGAGGTCGTGGACGCCGTCGCCGGCCGCGCCAAAATCATCATCGACGGCTCGTTCTGCCGCGGGACCGACATCGTCAAGGCGATCGCCGCGGGCGCCCATCTGGTCGGCATCGGCCGCATGCAATGCTTTGCGCTCGCCGCCGGCGGGGAAGCCGGGGTGGTACGGCTGTTGGAGCTGTTGGAGGACGAGGTGCAGCGGTGTCTCGGCCTGCTCGGCGTCAACAGTTTCGCCGAGCTCAGTCGCTCCTATTTGCACGCGGCGGCGCCCGCGAACGTGCCGCACGTGTTGAGCGCGTTTCCGCTGCTCAAGATCGAGGACTACCGCTACTGACGCAGCGTGGTGTCGCACCATCAATTCGACGGAGAATTTGGCGCGACTTTTCCAAATGCCGGCGGGGCGTGGCCGGTCCAACGCAAGCCGACGAAGCCGCCATCGGCGTCGTAGAGATAGTCGAAGCCGTTGAGGAAGCTCACGCTGGTGTTGACGAAGGGCGGGCGGCTGCGTTCAACGAGATTAAGCTTTCTCGGAGCGAGTGGATTGAGGTTGTCGCCCACCGCGAAGGTGTAGAGCGCCTGCGGCGCATCTTCAGCGGGGATCGAGATCGTGAGCTTCGTGCCCGGCACCAGCGTCGGCCCGACGCCATTCACGGTGCGGAT
>CBFGVM010000135.1:0-10151 GCA_965652015.1 uncultured Alphaproteobacteria bacterium | reverse complement strand
ATCTCGCGCTGCCGCCCACGCTCCTCTTCCTGGTCTACGAGTTCGGCTATGACCGGCGTGCGCTGATCTATCAAACGCTGCTGACCTGGGCCGTGCTCATCGTCACTTACCTGACAACCGATCCAGCGAAGAACATCAATTGGGTCTTTGGTCCGGGCAGCAAGCCGCAGCATGTTATGCCACCGTTGCTTTATCTCGGCCTCGAAATGGTGATCATTCCGGTATTCGTCTTTCTACCAACGCATCTGCTTCTGGATCGCTTCTTTTGAGCCTTGGCGACCAAAAGGAATGACTGGCAGCGAGATCACTCCCCGCTCCGTGGTGACCAGAGCTCGCCGTCGGGGCGGTCCAGCAAATTGATCGCCTTGCGCAGGGCGTCGATGTGCGGCGCCGGCCCGTCTGCAGTCAGCGTCCAATAGCGTGTGTGACTGAATCGCCGCGACTGGCCGCGCAGCGCCTTGAGGTCGATATCGAGGACGCCCGGGCCGAAGACCGGCGCAACGGGGCCGGAAATGATGTCGCCCTGGAAGATCATCCGGTGGGGATCATGGATGTTGGTCCAGCGCACGGCTGCGAACGGCGTGGCGTGATGCATCGCCCACTTTCGGTCGGCGACGAAATAGGAGAACAGTCCCGCCGGGGGTCCCCACACCTCCGCCCCAGGAGGACTGCGTCCGGCGACGATCTTCTCCCGCTGCTCGGATTCGATTTTCTGGAATTGCGGCGGGTCGGTGGGAAACAGCCAGCGCGCCTTTTTGTCCGCGAGATCGGCCTCGTGCCGGGCCAGCAAGAAGGCGGCATGCGCCAGCGGCGACCCGAGCGTCACTAGATCCGAGATGAGCCACTCCTCGCCGGGCGACCGCCTTGTCCCATCCTTCGCTTCCGCGCCGGTTCGTAAGCTCAGCCGAAACGCACGTTGCGCCTCGCGATAGGCGCAGCGCTTCGCGTCCGTCCCATCGGCAAGCTCATGCGCCGCCTGTTCCACCGCGCGCAATTTGCGGAAAGTGGCCTCGTCTTCACCAATCCGCAGGGATTGCTCACGCACAACCCACAGCAGCGACACCAGATCGTAGGCGATGATCGTGCCGAGGCTGTGCGCGACGAGGATGATGCGGTTGTATGCGCCGCTGGCGTGCAGGTCGCCCAGGAGTTTGAGGCCGCGCTCGCGGATCGCGCGGCGCATGGCGATGTTGCGCGGGTCGGCGCGAACGTAACGTGCGACATCGCCGATATAGGGCGAGACCATGTATTGCATGACCCAACCGACGAGCATGGCCGCGGCGGCAAAGACCGCGTGCCACACGCCGCCGGGCCAGGGTGAGAGCGCAAGCAGCGAAAGGATCACTACGAGGACGGCCGCGGCCCACAGCAGCAGCCATGCGCCCATCAAGCCCTGCGGCACCTGCCGCGGCCAGCGCAAAAGCAGCGTGCGCAGCCAATCCCAGACTTCCTGGACGGTCGTGCCCTCGGCGAGATCCGCCCAATAGAATTCGAAGAAATCGACGCGCGGACCCTTGGCTTGCGGATTTGCTGGCGACTTCGTCCAGCGCGTGGTGATGCGGCGCAGCTCGAGCGAACCGGTCACCTCATCCGGTTTGATCCAGATATCTCCGGGTTGCTCATCGGGCGGCGAAGGCCAATGGACGTCGGCGTCCGTGACCCAGGCGGCTTCGACGAAGCCGCGCAATGTCTCCATTGGGATCTGTTCACCCATGCCGTGGGTGATGACCACTGCAATCTTCTTGCGTCGCTCAGCCACGCAGCGCTCCGCAGTCCCGATGGCCAAACTTGCTTGGGCTTGTGCGACCTGAGGATACTTCGATCGGCGCCCGGATGCGACAATCGGCTTGGCCGCATCGCTCCGTATCGGCCGAAGCCTACTGGGCTTTGGCTCGCGGCGACAGTTCGCCCTGCCCTCTCCAGGCGGCGTCCGTCGCGACTTCGATCGGCTCGACAACCGAGGGGTCGTCGTTCTCGGGCTTGCTGACCCGCGCCGAGACCGGCCACATGCGCATCGGGCCGGCGGGGAACGGGCGCATCAGGTCGCGCGGGTCGGCCTCCTCGCCGAGCCAGCGCGCGTAATCCTCCCGCGCCAGAATGACGGGCATGCGGTCATGGATCTCGGCGACGAGCTCGTTGGCATCGGTGGTGATGATGGCGAAGGTGCGAATCCATTCGCCCGAGGCCGGCTCTTTCCAGTTCTCCCAAATCCCTGCAAGTCCGAACGGCGCGCCGTCCTTCATGGCGATGGCGTAAGGCTGCTTCGCCTTCTGCCCCTTGATCGCCTTCCATTCGAAGAAGCCGTCCACCGGCACGATGCAGCGGCGCTTGCGGTACGCCTCGCGGAACGTGGGCAGATCGCGCACGCTCTCGCGCTTGGCGTTGATCGGCTTGCGCCCGCCTTTGGGATCAGCGCACCAATACGGAATGAGCCCCCAGCGCAGCGGATCGAGCGAGAGCTCGCCGGTCTTATGATTGCGGCGGATGACCAGCAGGTCTTGGCTCGGCGCGCCATTCCACCGCGGCGGATAGTTGTGCAGCCGGTCCTCGCGCACGTTCATGCCATCGACGATGGCATAGCGAAGCGGTCCGCTGCTCTGGATGACCCTCCCGCACATTGGTGAGATATAGTCACCTCCGGGCATTCCGCCACGTGCCAACGGTCATCATGCATCCTTCGCTTTTTTTCCCGTCGGTACCTCAATGTGAGTGATCGGTGTGCTTGCTCGGCTCAGCTACCCCCGTTGCCGGATCGAACGCGATGGTGCGACGCCCGAGCGGCGCCGTCGCAGGTGAAATATCGCATTTGAGGAAGCGGCCCTTGCCGGCGGCGCCGACGAATTCGCCCCCTTCGGCGACCACCTCTCCTCGTACGAGCGTGGCGACGGGCCAACCTTTGAGTTTCTTGCCCTCGTACGGCGTGTAATCCATCGCGTCGTGGATCATCGACTGGCTGATGGTCACTTCCTTGTCCGGATCCCAAATCGCCAGGTCGGCGTCGCCGCCGACCGCGATGCTGCCCTTGCGCGGGTAAAGGCCGTAAAGCTTGGCGGCGTTGGTCGCAGTGAGCGCGACGAATTTTGGCAGATCGATACGGCCCTTGCCGACGCCTTCCGAAAAAAGGAGCGCGGTCCGTACCTCGAGGCCGGGAACGCCATTCGCCACCTTTTTGAACGGCGCATTTCGGCCGTGCTTCATCTTGCCTTCCGGATCCTCGTAACGGTAGCCGGCGTGATCGGACGAGAAGACGTCGAACACGCCGCTGACAAGTCCTTGCCAGATCGCTTCCTGGTTCGCCTTGTCACGGGGTGGCGGGCTGCACATGTACTTCGCGCCCTCAAAACCCGGCCGGTCGAGATCGTCCGCGGTCAAGAAGAGGTATTGTGGGCAGGTCTCGCCGTAGACCTTGAGCCCGCGCGCCTTCGCCAAACGGATTTGCTCCATCGCCTCGCGTGCGGAGACGTGCACGATCAGGATCGGCACGTCGATCAGCTCGGCCAATGAGATCGCCCGCGACGTCGCCTCGCGCTCGGCGACCGGCGCATGCGCCATACCGTGAAAGCGCGGCGCGGTGTGGCCCACCGCAAGCAATCTTTCACTGAGCCAGGAGATCACGTCGTGATTCTCCGCATGAACCATGACCAGCGCCCGTTCGCGCCGCGCCGTGGACAAGACCTCGAGAATCTGCCGGTCGTCGAGCTTGAGCGCGTCATAGGTCATGTAGATCTTGAACGACGTGTAGCCGTCCTTGATCAGCGCGGGCAGCTCCTGGCCGGTGACCTGCTCGGTCGGGTCGGAAATGATGAGGTGAAAGGCATAGTCGACCGCGGCCTTGGGATGCGCGCAGGCGTGATAGTCCTTGACCACCTGCCGGAGCGACATGCCGCGATATTGCGCGGCAAAGGGAATGACGGTGGTGGTGCCGCCGCAAGCCGCCGAGCGCGTGGCGGTGAAGAAGTCGTCCGCGGTCATCACGCCCATCGAGGACCGTTGCTCGATGTGACAGTGGCTGTCGATACCGCCCGGCGTGACGATGCGGCCCTCGGCGTTGATCTCCCGGCGGCCAGCACCGAGCTTGGCGCCGATCGTCGCGATGCGGCCGTCGATGACTCCGATGTCGGCGCGAAAGACGTCGGACGCGGTCGCTAGCGTTCCGTTGCGGACGACCAGATCGTACTCGGCCATGAAACCCGCCTCCCGGTCGATGCTAGGCGACGGCGCGCCGGCGGCCGTGGGCGCTTTCTTTCAAGCGTTCCTCGAGGCGGGACAGCAGCCGGTCGAGCTCGGCGATGTCGAGCGCGTCAAGCTTGGCGCCGGGGGCACGCACTGCCGCCGACCGAATGGCGCCACGCCGGCGCAAAATTTCCTTGCGCACGGCAAGCCCAAAACCCGGCTGCTGCTCGTGGCGCACGAGCGGCAAATACACATCGAACAAATCTTCCGCCTCATCGCTGCGGCCGGCCGCAAACAGCGCGGACACCGACACCAGCATCTCCGGATAGGCAAAGCCCGTCATGATACCGTCGGCGCCACGGGCGAGTTCTTGCGGGACATATAATCCGCCATTGCCGACCAGGATGCTGATATATCGCCGCGTGACGCCATCGCAGGCTTTTCGTACCTGCGTGAGCTTCTTCAAGCCCGGGCAGTCTTCGTGTTTGAACATCACCACGCTCGGATGCGCGTCGACGATCTTGAGGAAGCCTTGGGCGGAGATGTCGGCTTGCGTCGACTGCGGATAATCCTGGTAAACGACCGGAATTTTCTCGCCCAGCGCGGCGATCACGTCGGCGAAGTAGGCGACGATCTGCGCTTCCGTCTTCAGGCCGGTCAGCGGCGCGATCATGACGCCACAGGCGCCGGCGTCCATCGCAATTTTGCTGAGCTTGACGAGATTTGAGGTGCCCGGGTTCGACACGCCGACGATGACGGGCACGCGACCGCTGACGCGGCGCAGGAAATGGCGCGTGAACTCGGCCGACTCTTGATCGCTGAGCTTTTGCGCTTCGCCCATCATCCCGAGAACGGTCAAGCCGTGCACACCACATTGCAGATAGAATTCGACCAGGTTGTCGACGCTCGGCCAATCAATGTCGCCGGTATCGGTGAACGGCGTCGCCGAGATCGCGTACACGCCTTTTGCCGACGCATCGAGCAGTTGGGTCATGGTCCTGACGTCCCGGGGATCGGTAACTTTTTCGGTTTGTCGAGAATGCCGTCGCAATGAATGTATACCTCGCGCAAGCCGTGCGGCAACCGATCCATCGTCCTGCCAGTCGGCATCGCGCACGCATCGCGGCTTGTTGCCTATGCAAGTCCATTGTACGCTCGGCTCCGCCGGCGCGAGGGAAACTCCAATGATCCGATCTGTGCTTTCGACTACCGGTGCCGCACTGCTTCTCGCCACGTCCGCATATGCTCAGGAGCCGCCGCCCCTTCGCGCGGCGGTCGATGGCACGTTCGCACCGCATGCCTTTCCGAATCTCGCTGGCGGTTATCAGGGCTTCAACGTTGATCTCGCCAACGAGATCGCCAAGCGGCTCAAGCGCAAGATCGTGATCGACGCCGCGCAGTTCTCCGGCCTCGTGCCGGCGCTGCAGGCTGGAACGTACGATTTTCTCGCGGCTCCCACGACCGTGACCAAGGAGCGCGCCGAGAGCATGCTGTTCACCGAGGGCTATCTCAACACCGACTTTCAGTTCCTGATCAAGAAAGGATCGCCGAAGGTCGTGAAGCTCGAAGACCTCAAGGGCAAGACTATTTCCGTCAACAAGGGATCGGCCTACGACTCCTGGGCGCGCGATCTCGAGGGCAAGATCGGCTGGAAGGTCGAATCCTTCGGCACGCAAACCGACGCGGTGCAGGCGGTCCTGGTCGGGCGCGCCGACGCCAATGTCGCGGGCAACACCGTCATCGCCTGGGCGGTCAAGAACAACCCGCAGCTGGAGCTGTCATATCTACATTCGACCGGTCTCGTCTGGGCCGCGCCGCTGCGCAAGGACTCCGGCGAGCTGCGCAAGGTGCTCGATGTCGCCGTCGAGTGCATGAAACTCGATGGCACGATCGCCAAGATGCATGAAAAGTGGTTCGGCGTTGCGCCCGCTGCGGGCTCCGCCGCGGTGACCGTTTTCCCGGGCTACGGCGTTCCCGACATGCCAGGCTACGATCCGACTTCGCACACGCCGTCGTGCAGTTAAACGGGGTGATCTCTTGCCGCGGGCATCGGAGACGTGCCGATAGCCGATGACGACCGACGCCCCGCCCATTCTCGAAATTCGCGGCCTGCGCAAGAGATTCCATGACGTCGAGGTGCTGCGCGGGATCAACCTTGTCGTGCTTCCGCAACAACTCGTCTTCGTCATCGGACCGTCCGGATCGGGCAAGAGCACCTTACTGCGCTGCTGCAACCGGCTCGAGGAGGCATCGGCCGGCTCGATCCGCGTCGACGGCGTCGATATCACCGCGCGCTCCACCGATATCAACGCCATGCGGCGCCAGATCGGCATGGTGTTCCAGTCATTCAACCTCTATCCGCATATGACGGCGCTGCGAAACGTCACGCTCGCGCTCGCCAAGGTGCTGGGCAAGCCGCGCGCCGAAGCGGAGCGAATCGGCATGGCGGCGCTCGATCGCGTGGGGCTTGCCGACAAGGCGCGATCCTATCCCGGCGAGCTTTCGGGCGGTCAGCAGCAGCGGGTGGCGATCGCTCGCGCGCTCGCGCTCGAACCCAAGGTGATGCTGTTCGACGAGCCTACCTCCGCGCTCGATCCGGAGCTCGTGGGCAGCGTCCTCAACGTCATGCGCGAGCTCAAGCGCGGCGGCATGACCATGCTCGTGGTGAGCCACGAGATGCGCTTCGCGCGTGATGCCGCCGACCGCGTGATCTTCATGGATCACGGCGTCATCGTTGAAGAGGGGCCGCCGCAACAGATGTTTTCGGCGCCCAGCGAGGCGCGCACCCGCGCCTTCATCGCCGAACTCGCGCGCTGAGACCGCCATGCAGGCTTGGTCGCGCTTTCTCGACACGTTCTTCAACTGGGACGTGATGGAGCGCTACTTCCCCGCCATCATGAAGGGCGTGGTGGTCACGATCGAGATCGCAGCGGCGGTCGTGGTCACCGGCACCCTGCTCGGGCTTGCACTCGCGATCGTGCGGACGTTCCGCTTCCTGCCAATGAATGCGCTGATCGTGATCTTCGTCGACATGTTCCGGGCGCTGCCGCCGCTCGTTCTCGTTCTTCTGGTCTATTTCGGTCTGCCCAATATCGGGATCAATCTGCCCTCCTTCGCGGTGCTTTGGCTTGTGCTTGCCCTGGTGCTGGCCGCTTTTGCCGAGGAGATTTTCTGGGCCGGCATCCTGTCGATCCCGAAGGGTCAGTGGGAGGCGGCCCGTTCCACGGGTTTGGGTTTTCTTGGCACACTCGCCTATATCGTGCTGCCGCAGGCGATCCGGCTGACCGTTCCGCCGCTCACCAACCGCACGATCGCCATCACCAAGAACACGGCGCTCGGCACGGTGATCGGGGTCGGCGAAATTCTCAATCAGGCCACCACCGCGCAATCGTTTTCCGGCAATGCGACGCCACTCATGATGGGGGCAATCGCCTACGTGATTCTGTTCATCCCGGTCGTCGTGCTCGGGCGCTTCCTCGAGACCCGGTTTGCCTGGCGGAGGATCTGATGGAAGCGATTGTCCAGCAGTTCTTCAACCTGGCCATCATGGAGCGAGCACTACCGCTGATCCTTGCGGGGCTCACGCAGACGATCGTTATTTGTCTCATCGTTGTTCCGCTTGGACTGGCGGGGGGCCTCGCATTCGCGATCATCTCGCTTTCGCACTCGCGCATCCTGCGCTGGCCGGCAATTGCAGGGATCGATTTCTTTCGTGCCATTCCACCGCTGGTGCTCCTGATCTTTATCTATGCCGGGCTGCCGTTCGCGGGCTTGCGGCCATCGCCCATGACGGCCGTCGCCATCGCGTTCTTTCTCAACACGTCGAGTTATTACGGCGAGATCTACCGTGCCGGCATCGAAAGCGTCGGTCAGGGCCAATGGGATGCCGCGCGCTCGACCGGCCTAAAGGGCTACCAGACACTCGCCTATGTCGTGCTGCCGCAGGCGGTGCGCAACGTGCTTCCCGATCTCGTGTCCAATACCGTCGAGGTGGTGAAGCTGACCTCGATCGCGAGTGTGGTGGCGCTGCCGGAGCTCCTCTATTCCGCCGACATGGCGCGGTCGGTGACTTTCAATTCGTCGCCAATCGTGCTGGCTGCGGCGATCTACCTTGTTATGCTGTGGCCGATCGTACGCCTGATCAGCCGGCTCGAGCGGCGCGTAGCTACGTGAGGACGCGGAGGACTTCGTGAGTCGAGTGCTTCGTATTGGCGGCGCCCAGATGGGCCCGATCCAGAAGGCGGATAGCCGGCAGGGGGTCGTGCGGCGGATGCTCGATCTGCTCGATCAGGCCAAGGCGCAAAGCTGCGACCTCGTGGTCTATCCGGAACTTGCGCTTACGACCTTTTTCCCGCGCTGGTACATGACCGATCAGGCGGAAGTTGACGCCTGGTTCGAACGCGAGATGCCGAACGCCGCGACGCGTCCGCTGTTCGATCATGCCGCTGACTATCGCATCGGTTTGTCGTTCGGTTACGCCGAGCTCACTGCCGATGGCCATCATTTCAACACGTCCATCCTGGTCGATCGGGACGGAAAAATCGTCGGCAAGTATCGCAAGGTGCATCTGCCCGGGCATTCCGAATTCGATCGGCAGCGTGCCTTCCAGCATCTGGAAAAACGTTATTTCGAGCCGGGCGACCTCGGCTTTCCGGTCTGGCGCACCATGGGCGGCATCGTCGGCATGTGCATCTGCAACGACCGGCGGTGGCCCGAGACCTATCGCGTCATGGGATTGCAGGGGGTGGAGCTGATCGTGCTCGGCTACAACACGCCCTCGGTCAATTCGCAGAAAGCAGACGAGGGGCCACAGAAGCGCATGTTCCACCATCGCCTCACGTTGCAGGCCGGCGCCTATCAGAACTCGACCTGGGCGGTCGCGGTGGCAAAAGGCGGCGTGGAGGACGGCCACCCCTTGATCGCTGGCAGCGTCATCGTCAATCCGGATGGCGAGATCGTCGCCGATGCCAAGACCGAGGACGACGAACTGATCGTGGCCGACTGCGATCTCGACGCCACCATTTTCGGCAAGGAGACCATCTTCGACTTCAAGCGCCACCGCCGCGTCGAGCATTACGGCCGCATTACCAGCCAGACCGGCATCGTTCTGCCGCCGCAGAGCTGACCTGACGGCGCGCCCGCTCGCTAATCGCTATACGCCGCGGGCAAGACGCTGGTGCAGCAGACTATGGCGGCGGGCTCGTCTCGGGCGCGTCACGGGCGACTGAACTGTACCGCCCCAAGTGCCATGGTAACCGCAGCTTGCGTCGGATCGATCACCGGGATGCCAAGCGCCTCTTCTAGCGGGCGCCGGTGACGTGCCATTCCGGCGCAACCCATGACCACCGCCTCCGCGCCGTCCTGTTCCCGCAGTCGCCGCCCGACATCGACCATGCGCTGAAGCGTCTGTTCACCGCCCGCCGTCTCAGCGACCGACATTTCGAGCGGACGTTCACCGGCAAGGCGATCGGCGAGCCCCATCTGAAGCAGATAGCGCCTGTGCCTGGCGATCGAGCGCTGGCTTATGGCAATGACGCCGAAGCGATCCGCGCGGGCGAGCGCGGTCAGAACGCCGCATTCGGCGATGCCGAATACCGGCCGCGAGGTGCCTTCGCGGCAAACATGCAATCCCGGATCGCTGTAACACGCGATGACGAAGGCGTCGGAGGAATTGTCCGCCTCCACCAAGCGCCGCAACGGCAGCACGACGCTTTCGACGTCTGCTTGGCTCTCAATACCGAACGGACCTTCCGCGATGGTGGAACACACGATCTCCGGACCGTTCGCAAACCGCAGCGGCTCCAGCGCCGCGTCCAGGCCGCGGGTGACGTCCTCATTGGAATTCGGGTTGACGACGCGAATGCGTGGAACGGATTTACCCATAGCTCGCCCCGCAAAGGGATGCGATCCCGATCAACACATCAGATGCTCGGTCATCTTGCAAGCAAGGATTGTTAATACGGCACCGTTAGGCACCC
>CBFGVM010000134.1:0-10175 GCA_965652015.1 uncultured Alphaproteobacteria bacterium | reverse complement strand
TAAACCCTGCGCAAGTCGGGCATGCAAGCCCGACTTGCGTGGATCGTTTCAGTCTGCGGTGGTCCCGGATCAGCGATGCACCGCTACGCGCTGCATCGCGTCCGGGACACTAGCAGCTCACACCGGCTTTTCGCCGAGGATGGTGACCCGCCGCATCAGGCGCCGCTCGTTGGGGCTGAAATCGGTCCGCGCATGCAGCGCGCACCGATTGTCCCACATCAGAAGGTCGCCGGCACGCCAGACGTGCTCGTAGATGAATTCCCGGCGCTCCTGGTGGTCGAACAACAGCGCAAGCAGCTCATCGCTTTCCTGCGCCGGCAGCCCTTCGATGCGCACCGTCATCAGGCGATTGACGTAGAGCGCTTTGCGGCCGGTTGCCGGATGGGTCCGCACCACCGGATGCACGTAGGACGGCACGTCCTGCGCGAGCCGCGTGCCGCGCTTGGTTGCTGCCGTGTCATAGTCGTAGGCATTGAGCGCCTTGCGACCTTCGATGCGCCGCTTGATCTCGACCGGAAGCGTCTCATAGGCCTTGTAGCCGTTGGCAAACAACGTGTTGCCGCCCGTGCTCGGCACTTCGAGCGCGTAGAGCATGGATGCCATCGCAGGGCGTTCCTGGTGGCATTGATCGGTGTGGAAATGCATCTCCCCGTCGGGCAAGGCGCCGATCGGCTTGCCGTCCTCTCGGATATTCGAGATCAGCATCACCGCAGGGTGATTGCGCACGAATTGCTTCGTGTGGATCACCGCCGGCGGCCCGAACTTTTCCGCAAAACGAACCTCGTCCTCCTCGCTCAGCTTCTGGTCGCGCAACAGAATGACGAGATTCTGATGCCAGGCGTCTTGGATTTGCGCGAACGTGTCGTCGTCGATGTCCCGGCTCAGGTCGACGCCGATGATCTCGGCGCCCAGTGCCGGCGACAGCGGTCGGATGGCGAGCTTGGGCGAACGAAGCTTCGTGTCGATGCGAGCACCTTCCATGCCATCGCTCCATTGCCGAGTTGTTGCGCGCCGTGGCGGTGGCGCACGGACGATTATGGTCCGCGAGGCAGGCGGTGCTCAAGGCTCCTTCGCGTCGACGAGAATGAAGGCGATGCGGCACGGCTCGGTCCCACGATTGACCCAGGCGTGATTGGTGCCCTGCTGCACCAAAACGTCGCCAGCCTTGAGGTGAATTTCCGAATCGTCGAGCAGCATGTCGATCTCGCCCGCCATGACGACGGCGTAGTCCACCGTGCGCGTGCGATGCATGGCGTGATGCCGCGGCGGCAATCCGCGCTTGGGCGCGCCGTCGCCCAGGCTTTGGTGCATGGTGTTGGGGTCGAGCTTGCTTGTCTCCGGCGTCTCTGGTGGGAATTCGACGATGCGAAACACCGACCCACCTCGCGGCGGCATGATCCCGATGTCGATGGCGGCCCGATCGGCCGTGCCGGAAAGGTCCGCCGGCGTCTGATCCGTCACCCACAGCACGCGCGAGACTGTCCCCGTCTGCGGCCGCACCTTCTTGTGCGGAGTGGCGCCGTCGAACAGCACTACGGCCTTGTCGTTGCGGTCGATGGTGGTGACCACGCGGCGAACGTCTGCGCTCAAAGCCATGGTGGCATTTCCTCCGGCGTTGTGAATGGCAAGGCAGCGAATCTGTCATTGCCGGGCTTCACGGCGCAAGCGGGACCGTCCGGGTCGCACAATCCATCTTTTCGCAGACTACTCGGCGCCGAGATCAACGTATGAGGCCCGGGCTGCGCTGAAGCGGCGCGGGGCGGATGCAGTGCCGAACGGTCCGATCGCGGATCACATTTGCCGTTCGACCATCATGCGCCTGATCTCGGCAATGGCCTTTGCGGGATTGAGGCTCTTCGGACAGGCTTTGGCGCAATTCATGATGGTGTGGCAGCGGTAGAGGCGGAACGGATCCTCGAGATTATCGAGACGATGCCCGGTCGCCTCGTCACGGCTGTCCTTGTGCCAACGGTGCGCCTGCAACAACGCCGCCGGCCCGAGAAAACGCTCGCTGTTCCACCAATAGCTCGGGCAGGCGGTCGAGCAGCACGCGCACAGGATGCACTCGTAAAGGCCGTCGAGCTTCTGGCGGTCTTCGTGGCTCTGTCTCCACTCCTTCTGCGGTGTCGGAGAACTTGTCTGTAGCCAGGGCTCGATTGCGGCGTGCTGGGCGTAGAAGTTGGTCAGATCGGGCACCAGGTCCTTTACGACCGGCATATGGGGTAGCGGATAGACCTTCACCGCGCCCTTAACCTCCCCCATTGCCTTGGTGCAGGCGAGCGTGTTGGTGCCGTCGATATTCATCGAGCAGGAGCCGCACACACCCTCGCGGCAGGAGCGGCGGAAGGTCAGCGTGGGGTCGATGTGGTTCTTGATCCAAATAAGCGCATCGAGAACCATCGGTCCGCAATCGCCGCAGTCGACGTAGTAGGTGTCCATGCGCGGATTTTTGCCGTCGTCCGGATTCCAGCGGTAGATGCGATATTCCCGCACCTCGTGCGCACCGGTGGGATATGCCCAGGTCTTGCCCTCGGTGACCGTGGAATTTTTCGGCAGGGTGAATTGGACCATGTGACTGTCGCCTTTCGCGCCCTCTAATACACCCGCTTCCTGGGCTCGATGTAGGACACCTCGTTCGTGAGCGTGTAGGCGTGCACGGGCCGGTAATCGATGGTCACCTTGCCGTTGGCATCGAGCCAGGCCAGCGTGTGCTTCATCCAATTTTTGTCGTCGCGCTCGGGAAAATCCTCGCGCGCGTGCGCTCCGCGGCTCTCGGTGCGGTTTCTCGCGGAGTCCATGGTGACGACCGCCTGCGCGACCAGGTTGTCGAGCTCGAGCGTCTCGATCAGATCGGAGTTCCAGATCAGCGAGCGGTCCGTGACCTTGATGTCGGCGACGCCGCCATAAACCTCATGGATGAGCTTGTGGCCTTCTTCCAGAACCTCGGCAGTGCGGAATACTGCGCAATTGGTCTGCATCACCTTCTGCATCTTCAGCCGCAGCTGCGCGGTTGGCGTCGCACCCGCGGCGTGGCGGAACCGATCGAGGCGCGTGAGCGCGTGGTCGGCGGAATCCTTGGGCAGATCGGGATGGCTTTCGCCTGGGCGCACGACCTCGGCGCAGCGCAAAGCCGCTGCGCGGCCAAACACCACAAGATCGATGAGCGAATTCGAGCCCAGCCGATTGGCGCCGTGAACCGACACGCAGGCTGCCTCCCCGAGCGACATCAGCCCAGGCACCACGAAGTCGTCGTTGCCGTTCTTCTTGGTCAGCGCCTCGCCATGATAGTTCGTTGCGATCCCGCCCATATTGTAGTGCACCGTCGGAACGATCGGAATCGGGTCGCACGTGACGTCGACACCGGAGAAGATGCGCGCGGATTCGGAAATGCCGGGCAGCCGCTCGTGTAGAATTTCCGGATCGAGGTGGTCGAGGTGCAGGTAGATGTGGTCCTTCAACTTCCCGACGCCGCGGCCCTCGCGGATCTCGATGGTCATCGCGCGTGAGACGACGTCACGCGAGGCGAGATCCTTGGCGGACGGCGCATAGCGCTCCATGAAGCGCTCGCCTTCCGAATTGACGAGATAGGCGCCCTCCCCGCGCGCGCCCTCGGTAATCAGGCAGCCGGCACCATAGATGCCGGTCGGATGGAACTGCACGAATTCCATGTCCTGCAGCGGCAGGCCCGCTCGCAGTACCATGGCGTTGCCGTCGCCTGTGCAGGTGTGCGCGGAGGTACAGGAGAAGTAGGCCCGCCCATAACCGCCAGTCGCCAAAATGGTCATATGCGCGCTGAAGCGGTGGATCGAGCCGTCGTCGAGCTTGATCGCGACGACGCCGCGGCAGCGGCCCTCGTCGTCCATGATCAGATCGATGGCGAAGAATTCGATGAAGAATTCGGCGGCGTGGCGCAGCGCCTGGCCGTACATGGTATGCAGCATGGCGTGCCCGGTGCGGTCGGCCGCGGCACAGGTGCGCTGCGCCGTACCTTTCCCGTAGTGCGTGGTCATTCCGCCGAAAGGACGCTGGTAGATCTTGCCGTCCTCGCGCCGCGAGAACGGCAGTCCCCAATGTTCAAGCTCGTAAACCGCCTCCGGCGCGTTGCGGCACATGTACTCGATCGCGTCCTGGTCGCCGAGCCAGTCGGCGCCCTTGACGGTGTCGTACATGTGCCAGCGCCAGTCGTCCTCGCCCATATTGCCGAGCGCAGCGGCAATCCCGCCTTGCGCCGCGACGGTGTGCGAGCGGGTCGGAAACACCTTGGTGATGCAGGCGGTCTTGAGCCCCGCTTCGCTGCAGCCGACCACGGCGCGCAAGCCAGCTCCGCCGGCACCGACCACGACCACATCGTAGCTGTGATCCTCGATGGGGTAGGCGTGACCGTTGATAGCCGGTCCCTTGCCGTTTGATCCGCCGTCGCTAACCACCGGTCACACCTTGAAGCTGAGCGTTAGTATAGCGAAGGCCGAGGCGAGCCCCACCGCAACGGCGAAGAAGGTGTTCGCAACCAGCATGACGAGCTTCCTCGCGTCGTCGTGCACGTAGTCTTCGATGATGACCTGCATGCCGATGCGCATGTGCGTCGTCACGGAGATGATGAACAGCAGCATAATCACGGCGATGAGCGGCGAGCCGAGGATCTGCACCACGGCGGCGTGATTGCGCCCGAGCAGCGCCACGACGATAAGGACGAAAGCAATGGTGAGCGGCACGTTGGCCACGGCAGTGAGACGCTGACGCCAGAAGTGCTCGGTACCGGATTTCGCAGGTCCGAGGCCACGCACGTGTTTGAGCGGCGTGCTCATGTCTCCGAACGGCATCAGCGCGGCCCTCCTATGAACAGATAACCGACGATCCAGATCAGGACGGTCAGGCTGATGGAGCCGACCAGGGTCGCCATGGCCAACCATTCGCGCTCATGGGGGCCGAAGCCGCGTCCCGTGTCCCAAATCAGGTGTCGGATGCCGCCCAGCATGTGATGCATGAGCGCCCAGGTATAGCCAAACAGGATCAGGCGGCCGAAGAATGAATTCATGAACGAGCCGATGCCGGCATAAGGCTTGGGACCGGACGCCGCCGCAAGGAGCCACCACGCCACCAGCAGCGTGCCGAAATAGAGGGCAGCACCGGTGATGCGATGGACGATGGACATCATCATCGTCAGCATCGGCCTGTAGATGAACAGGTGGGGGGAGAGCGGCCGCTCAGCGGGTGCCTTGGTTTCGGCCATTGCGCTTCTCCGTCCTCGCGCCCTTGCGTTCGTAACCAAAGTCGCCGCGCACGGCAATGCGCCGCCTTCGGGGATGTTCTTTCGTCAATGACGAATATGATCCTCGAGCATCTGGCGGACAATAGGTATCTCGCGTAGCTTTCCTTCGCCAAATTCGAAGGAACCCAAGGCCCTTCCAAGCCAACCCATGCGCTTCGATCTCACCGATTTGAGCCTGTTTCGCCACGTGGTCGAGGCCGGGAGCATCACCGGCGGTGCCGAGCGCGCGCATCTCGCGCTGGCCGCCGCAAGCACGCGCATTCGCAACATGGAGGAAGCGCTGGGCGCGACGCTGCTCGTGCGCGGCCGGCAAGGGGTGACGCCGACGCAGGCCGGCCGCACGCTGTTGCAACATGCGCGTGTGATCTTGCGGCAAGCCGAGCGGCTCCGCGAGGACCTCGGCGTCTATGCCGGCGGGCTCGCCGGTCAAGTGAGGGTGCTTTGCAATACCAACGCGCTCACGGAATTCCTGCCCGAAGCGCTGAGCTCGTTCCTTTCTACACACCCCAATGTCAGCGTCGACCTCGAGGAGCGGCTGAGCGACGAGATCGTAGGTCTGATCGCTGAAGGCGTCGCCGACCTCGGCATCGTCGCTGCTACCGTCGATACGAGCGCGCTGCAGACCTACCCCTTCCGCAAAGATCGGTTCGTGCTGGTCGTCGCGCGCAATCATCCGCTCGCCAAGCGCTCGACCATCGCGTTCGCGGATGTGCTCGACTACGACTTCGTCGGGCTGGATCGTGCCAGCGCGCTGCAGCGTTTCCTGGCCGACAAGGCGGCCCGCATCGGCCAGCCGCTACGGCTGCGCGCGCAATTGCGCAGCTTCGATGCGGTGTGCCGGCTGGTCGAGTGCAACGTCGGGATCGGCATCGTGCCCGAGACCACCGCGCGGCGCGTCGCGCGGACCATGGCGATCGTTCCGGTGGCGCTAACCGATCCATGGGCGGCGCGCGAACACACGATCTGCATCCGTAGCCTCGACGAGCTGCCGCCCTATGCCCGGCAGCTCGTAGAGCATCTGCGGAAGGCCGCATAAGCAATGACAAAACGAAGAACACCGGGCCCGCGCGCTACCGCGGCATGAGCACCCAATAGTCGAGATCGAGCAGCACCGCGGGGTCGTCCTCCTCGCCCGATTTGAGCGGGAAGTCGGCGCAGGGATGGTCCTTGGCCGCGACGGTGCGCAGCCGCAACGCGCCGACATCATCCCGTCCCGGCAAATCGGACTTGGCCAGCACCTCGGACCAGGCGAATACGGTGGTGCCTGCAAACAGTGGCGCCACGTGGCGCCCGCCGTTGATCGCGGCGATGTGGAAGGCATTGGCAAGCCCGTTGAAGGAGAGCGCGCGGGCGAGCGAGATCACGTGGCCGCCATAGATCAGGCGGCGGCCGAACCTCCCCTGCGCCGCCGAATACTGATCGAAATGGATACGCGCGGTGTTCTGATAGAGCCGAGTTGCGATCTGGTGCTCCGCCTCTTCGACGGTCACGCCGTCGACGTGGTCGATCCTTTCGCCGACGGCGTAATCCCCGAAACGATGGGGACTGCCGGCGAGCGTGAAGTCGTAGGCGGCGACGTCGATGCGCGGGCAGGCATCGCCGAGCGTACTCGGAAGCACCGCTTCCGGCAGGCGCGGCACGTGATCGCCGGGGACCGGCGCTGCCTCGTCGCGCTTGCGCACCATGACCCAGCGTACGTATTCGAGCACCTTGGTGCCGTCCGGCTTGCAACCAGTCGAGCGCACGAACACGATGCCGGTCTTGCGGCTCGAATTCTCCTTGAGGCCGATGACCTCGGACTCGGCAGACAAGGTATCGCCGGGATAGACCGGCGCGAGCACGCGGCCCGCGGCATAGCCGAGATTGGCGACCGCATTGAGCGAGATGTCGGGCACGGTCTTGCCGAACACGACGTGGAACACGAGCAGGTCATCGATCGGCGAGCACGGATAGCCGATCGCGCGCGCGAAGGCATCGGAGGACTGGACTGCAAAACGCGGGCCGAACAGACCATTGTAGAGCGCCACGTCTCCGACGGTGATCGTGCGCGGCGTCGCGTGCCTGATCACTTGGCCGACGCGGAAATCTTCGAAGAAATTGCCGGCGCCGGTCTTCGACATGGGTCTCACTGTTGGTCCGCCGCAGCATTCGAGCCGGCGCATCCGGCGCGGCTTTGTTCACGTAGTTGAGAGGCGCGGCACAGGAACGTGAACGGTCAGCCTGCCGCAATTTGCTATAGATCGCGTAGTTTGCAAAAGCCACGCCATGTCGATCGAAGCCACCCATGATCGGGCGCTGACGCCGGCCGCGCCGGCGGGACCGGTCATCCATCCGTTCTGGGTGCGGCTCACCCATTGGATCAATGCCGTTGCCATGGTTCTCATGATCGCCTCGGGGTGGGAGATCTACAACGCCTCGCCGCTGTTCCCGTTCGTGTTTCCTCCCGCGATCACGCTTGGGGGCTGGCTGGCGGGCGCGCTGCTCTGGCATTTCGCCGCCATGTGGCTCCTGGCGGTGAACGGCCTCCTCTACGTCGTGCTAGGCATTGTCACCGGCCGGTTCCGCCGCAAACTGATTCCGATCCGTCCTGGCGAAGTCTTGGCCGATGCCAGAGCCGCGCTGACCGGAACGCTCGCCCACGACGATCTCGCGGTCTACAACGCCGTGCAGAAGCTGCTTTATCTCGGGATCATTCTCGTCGGCGTCGTCATCGTGCTGTCGGGCCTCGCCATCTGGAAGCCGGTGCAGTTGCAGGAACTGACCGCCCTGTTCGGCGGTTACGAGGCCGCTCGTTATGTGCACTTCTTCGCCATGGCGGCAATCGTCGGCTTTCTCGTCGTGCACATCGTTATGAGCTTTCTTGTTCCGAAGTCGCTGCGCGCCATGATCATGGGCCGATAACTGTCAGGGAAGAAGAAGTGTCACGCATTCGAAAAATGCCGCCTGGCGTCGATCCCGAACTCCTTGCCAAGGATGCTGCCAAGCTCATGCCCGATCCCACGCGCCGCCTGTTCCTGCGTGGCGGCGCCAGTCTCGGGGCGCTCGCTTTTCTGACCGGCTGCGACATCGTCGACGGCGCGTCGGCGGAGCAGGCGCTGAGGAAGATTTCCTATTTCAACGATGGCGTGCAGGCATGGCTGTTCAATCCGAACAAGCTCGCGCCGACCTATCCCGACAGCGCAGTGCGGCGGCCGTTTCCGTTCAACGCCTACTATCCGGAGGATGAAGCGCCGGAGGTCGACAAGGAAGATTACAAGCTCGAAGTCGGCGGCATGGTCGAGAATACGAAAGGCTGGACGCTCGACGAGCTCTACGCGCTGCCGCAGGAAACCCAGATCACCCGCCTCGTCTGCGTGGAAGGCTGGAGCGCGATCGGCAAATGGACCGGAACGCCGCTGCGCGAGTTTCTCAGGCGCATCGACGCCGACACGCGCGCGAAATACGTCTGGTTCCGCTGCGCCGAGGGTTATTCCACCTCCATCGACATGCCGACCGCGCTGCATCCGCAGACGCAGATGACCTTCAAATTCGATGGAGAAATTCTGCCGCGCAAGTACGGATTTCCCATGAAGGTGCGCATGCCGACCAAGCTCGGCTTCAAGAACCCGAAGCACGTGATGGAGATTGCCGTCACCAACAAGTATCTCGGCGGGTATTGGGAGGACCGGGGCTATAACTGGTTCAGCGGCAATTAGGTCAGGCCAATCGGCCTAGAACGATAGTTGCACATAAAATCAATGGGTTGATCGGGATCACTTACGAGAGAACGCTCTCTAAATGCGGTGCCTGGGGCCGCTGGCGCTTGCCCGTCGGTTGTAATATTCTCGCTCCACAATTTTTGCTAGGTCCCGCCCGGATGAGCGACTTTTTGGGGAATGTCGAGCGCGCCGCCGCTGCCAAATTCGGCAATCCCAGCACTGCGGAGGAAGTCCAAGCCGCCGCGACCCTCGCGAAAACTATTTCCGAGGCAAACAAGGCGAAGGTCGATGCGCAAAATCAGTTGCGACAACTGCAGCTCGAGCGGCTGAAATCGTGGTCGGTGGTGCTGGTGCCGATCGTCTCACTCCTGACGCTTCTCGGAACCGTCATCGTTCAGGCGGTTCAGCTTCGTCAGCAGTTCGTTGCCTCGCGCAGCCAAAGCGAGGACTCCGAATGGCGAGCATTGCTTTCGTCCCTACAGGGGTCGTCAAAGAACTATGCCGCCGACATCACGGTCTCGTCGCGACTTCAGGCATTCATCAATTCGGATCGATATGGAGAACAGGCGCGCCGGCTGGCCGTTCGCGTCATGGGAAATTTGACCAATGCGAGCGCTTTTTCGGAGTTGTTGTCCGCGACGGCTCAGATCGAAGGCGAGGATGAACTCAAAATACTGTTGGGAATCGCAAAGGCCTTGGCCGACACGAGGCAATCGATTGAATTCGAGTGCTACAATGAAGCGATGTCAATCGGCGTGGCGGCGGAGGCACCCTATGGCGTTTGCACATTAGCCATCTCGGCGCCGGTTGCGCACGAAATCGCGCGCAAGACAGCGGATTCAAAGGAGGCGCTCGCGCGGAGGCAATCCTATTTCGCGGTCGGGGTCCAAGTTGCTACCGTAAGCGCGCGGATCGGTCCCATTCTGCGGAAACGCTATCCGGTCGGAACTGATCAGTCCGGCAGCAAACCGGTCGATTTGACGAATCTCTACCTGAATGGGACTGACCTCTCGGGAGTAGATTTTTCGACCTTCGACCTATCGAACAGCTTCATTTATTTTTCAAAGCTGGACGGAGCAATCCTCAATCCTCGATTTGGCGGGGATTTCGGCGACTCGGAGTGGTGGAATGCCAAGAGTATTGAACAGAATTTTTTGAAATGGCTGATCGGAAACAGGTTTCCCTATTATGATCGAGCCATCTTCGGG
>CBFGVM010000133.1:0-10197 GCA_965652015.1 uncultured Alphaproteobacteria bacterium | reverse complement strand
AACCTACGACCTCTCCCGTGTGAAGGGAACGCTCTCCCGCTGAGCTAAGCGCCCGGACCAAGGGCAGGATTTAAAGAGGGCGCGCGCCGTGTCAAGCGAGGCCAAGCTCGCCCGGGACTGTGTGCCGGTCACTTGTCCGCGCGCGCGCGACGCGGCGCGCCTCGCTGTGGCTCGCGCTGCTGCGGCGGGGAAGCACGCGCGGCGCGCGCCTGCAGGGCGCGGATGCGGTCGGCCAGCGTGCCTTTCGATTCGCCGGCGTGGGAGGCGATGGACGGTCCATTTCCCGACGCTGACGCCGGCCGTCCGGCGTTGAGGATCCCTTCGATCGGCGAGCCCGGCCCCTCGAGCGCCGCGGTCAGCCGCACCACCTCCGCGGCGATTTCGTCGATGCGCTCGCGCAGCACGGCGCTTTCCATGCGCTCATATGCGCCGGCATTTTCAGCGTCGCGCTTCACCGCGGCGATGTCGTGCTGCAGCTTGTCGCGCTCGTCCTGCGACCGCTTGAGCTCGTTTTCGATCGACGACTTCTCGTTGGCGAGATTGTCCGCGTGGGCGCGCTCATCGGCGAGCTGCTGGTTCGATGCCTCCAACTCCGCAGTCTTCTGCTTCAGGTGCTCCCACAGCGCCTTGGTTTCTTTGTCGTAGCTTTCGATCTGGCCCTTCATGGCCTCGGCCTGCGCGCGCAACGCCATGAACTCGGCGCGTTGGCCGCCCGCGGCGACTGAGGTGTCGTTGAAGCTCGCCGTGACCTGAGCCAAGTCGGACTGCGCGGTGGCCAGCGCGCGCTCAGCTGTCTCAAGTGCAGCCGTCTTGGCCGCGAGTTCGCTTTGCGTGTCCGCCAAGTCTTCGGTGAGCTGCCGTTCCTTGACTTCGAGCGCAAGGAGCGTCGCCGTCTTCTCGCTGAGTTCGAACTTGATGCGGCCGATCGCTTCGCCTTTCTTGCCGAGCTCGGTGAGCTGGTTGGTGGTTTTCGCCTTCAACTGCTCGACGGTCATTTCGAGCCGGCTCATGGTCATGGCGAATTCGGCGCGCAATTGATCTTTCTCGGCCGCAATCTCCGCCATCGACAGCGGGTTGTCGGCTTCCAGCCGGCGCATGGTGAGGCGCACCGCGCGCGCATGCACCAAGGGGATCACGCCGATCACGAGCAAGCCCGCGATCAGGAACCCGATCCCGATATACATCATCGATTCGATCATCACCTCTCCTGCATCGGCCTGGATTGTTACCAGAATGCCTCGGCTGGATCACTCTCTAATGAGGGGCGGGCGGCGCTCAATGGTAGCCATCCCGCAACGGGGCCGCATGTATTCGCGCGGCCGCTCGCGCGGGCATGCTGGCGGTATGGCTCGAATGATCGGCTCAGAACGGGTTCCAGGTCGCCGTCGGCGTGAATTTGACGTAACCGACATTGGCGCCGAGCCGCATTCCGACGCCGGTGCGGATCGGGACCACGACGATGTTGTTCATCGTCAGCGCCGTCATTCCCAAACCGCCGACGAAGTAGGCCGAACCGTCGATCCCGGCGAAGCGCTGGTAGATCGCGCCCGTGGCCGGCAGGTTATAGACCAGCATCATCGTGCGCGCGCCTTCGCCGCCGAAGTCGAAACCGAGCGAGGGGCCCTGCCAGAAGACCCTGAGGTCGCCGGCATTCTTGGTGTAGAGGATACCTTCGCCGTAGCGCAGTCCTGCAACGACCGCGCCGCCGGCTTCCTGGCCCAGCACGTAGCCGTTGGGCAGGCCGAATTGGCTGCCCGCCTTCTCGACGATCTGCGCGAGCCCACGCGAGATGGTCCCGAAGAAACGGTGACCAGCATCGATGACTTCGTTCGAGGAGTACTGCCCGCCTTGCGGCTGCGGATTTTGGGATTGCGGCGCTTGCGGCGGCGGACTCTGGTATTGCGGGCCTGAGGGCTGCGCGCCTGGGGGGCTGCTCGGCGGCGGAGGATTGGCTTGGGCCAAGACGGACGCGCTTGCCAAGCCGAGCAGGACACAGGTCAGAGCCATGGTCCGCGTCACGGCGCGCATCGATTGCTCCATGGGATTAACGTCAAATTTCACTGCTTGCCACGAAGATACCTCGGCTTTGCGGCCAAACATCGCCCCATGACCGGCAAGACTGTGGCCGCACGGCGTCAATCGAAGTCCTCGCAGCCGCAGAGGCCCGATCACCCGGGAAAGCCGGGAGCTGATGTGTTCTCAGATGCCGAGCCGCACTGCAGCCTCCGGGTCGCCCCACGCGACGAAGGCCGGCACGCGGAAGTTCTCGGCGATCCGTCCGTAGCGCAAGGGTGCGCCATCGGGGGTGGTGACCACGCCGCCGGCGGCCGCCAGCACCGCGTGGCCGGCAGCGACGTCCCACTCGCAGGTGGGCGAGAAACGCGGGTAAACGTCGGCGCTTCCTTCGGCGATCTGGCAGAATTTGAGGGCCGATCCGCACGCGTGGCGGGCGGCAATCGGCAGTCGCGCCAAAAGCGCCTCCGTCTGCGGGTCAAGATGTGAGCGGCTGACCGCGGCAACGAGGCCGTCGCGCGGCGCAGGCCGGGTTCGGATGATGCTGCGCTCCCGCGCGGCGTTCGCGGGAGCGCCGGGCGAGAGCCACAGCCGTTCGGCGCCGCTGCCCTCGATCCCGCGCCACAGCAGCCCCTGCGCCGGCGCGGCAACGATTCCGAGACGCGGACGCCCGCCGTCCACGATCGCAAGGTTGATGGTGAATTCATCGCGCCCGGCGACGAGTTCGCGAGTGCCGTCGAGCGGATCGACCAAAATAAAGCGATCGGGAATGCGCTCGGGGAGGGCGCGGCCCACCGCCTCCTCCGACACCACGCACGTATCGGGGAGCAGCCGAGCAAGCGCTTCGAGGATCACCGCTTCGGCCGCATGATCGGCTGCGGTGACGGGCGTAAGGTCCGCCTTGGTGCGGGTGTCGAGCGAGCCCGCGCGTGCCGCAATGATCGCGGCCGCCGCGGCCGAAACGATGGAGGTGAGGTCGTCGAGCAGTCCATCGGCAGCCATGATGTCGTCGTCTGCTGGCATGCTCGGCCGCTCCTGCGGGTGGGTGCACGTCTTGGCAGGTCGCGCGGCCGCGGTGTATCACACCCGCCCAGCGACTCCATCCTCTGAGTCGCGACCCACGGCTCCGTCCGATCCCGCCACCGGAGACGTCCTCGATGTCCGCAACCATTGCACTCGATGCTCTCGATCTCGCCGCGCTGCTCTGTTCGCGCGTCTGCCATGATCTGATCAGCCCTACCGGCGCGATCGTCAACGGGCTCGAGGTGCTGGAGGAGGAAGATAGCGACGAGGAGACGAAGATCTTCGCCCTCGAGCTTATCAAGCGGAGCGCGAAGACGGCCTCCGCGCGCCTGCAATTCTGCCGGCTCGCCTTCGGCTCAGCCGGCGCGCCCGGTGGAACGGTCGATCTCGGCGACGCGCAAGCCATGGCGCGTGCTTTCATTGAGGGCGACAAGACCAAGCTCGCCTGGAATTTGCCGCCCCAGCTGTTGCCGAAAAATCGGGTGAAGCTGCTGCTGAACCTGTTGGTCATCGGCAACCAGAGCATTCCGCGCGGCGGCACGCTCTCGGTGGATCCGGTCGGGGCAGGAGACAGCATGGGGTTCCGCATCGCCGCCGCCGGGGCCAATGCGCGCATTCCGCACGGCGTGCCGGCCCTGCTGCAGGGCACGTCGGAGGACGGATCCATCGACGCCCACGCGATTCAACCTTTCTACGCCGGCCTGCTCGCTCGCGCTTGCGGGCTCGAGGTCAGTCTGACGGCCGACGGGGGCGCCATCGTCATCGTAGCCCGCTGACGATCCCACCCTTCTCGTTGCGAACTAATCTCAATCCCCCGCCGGCGCGCGGCCCGCAGGATTGGCGATCCTGCCATCGGGCCGCCTGAGCGCCGCGATCCGCTGCATCTCTTCTTCGGTTAACGTGAAGTCGAAGACGTTGAGGTTCTCGGCCATACGCGCGGCGTTCGACGAGCGCGGGATGGGAACGATATTGCCCTGCTGAATGAGCCAGCGTAGCGCGACTTGGGCGAGCGGCCGCCCTTTGCGGGCGGCAATGTCCGCAAGCACCGGGTCGCGCAGCAGACGCCCGCGCCCGAGCGGGCAGTAGGCGGTGAAAATCAGACCGCGCTTGCGGCACGCCTCAAGGAGCTTTGTCTGGTCGAGATGGGCGTGGTACTCGGCCTGCAGATTGGCCAGCGGCTCCGGGCAGAGCCGGATCGCCTCGTCGAGCATGGCGATGTTGAAATTCGCCACGCCGATGTGGCGTGCGAGGCCCTGCCGCTTCGCCTTGGCGAGCGCCGGGATGGGCTCACTGAGCGGGATCTCGGGGTTCGGCCAATGCACGAGTAAGAGATCGACGAGGTCGACGCCGAGATTTTTGAGGCTCTGCTCGACCGAACGCGCGAAGTCGTCGGCGCGCAGATATTCGTGTGAGACCTTGGTGGTGAGGAAGATCTCGCTGCGCGGCACGCCGGAGGCGCGCATCCCTTCGCCCACGCCGCGCTCGGTACCGTATTTCCAAGCCGTGTCGATGTGACGATAGCCGAGCTTGAGCGCAGTCGCGACGATCTCGCCGCAATCGCCCAAGGAGGAGGTGCCAAAGCCGATAGCGGGCATCTCGGCGCCATGCGCGGACAATGTCGGGAAGGAGCGGGAAGCCATGGGCTAAGTGCGCGCAAAGGATGGGGGGAGCGCACTCTACGGGCCGTGTGCAAAGCGTCAATCACCCGCTGCCAGCAAACCCGCGGCAGCGCGAATGTCGGTTCTTGATAACGGCTGTCGAGATTAGTGCCGTTCTACGGCGCAGTGACAACTATGCCGGGATGCGCGCCTCGTCATCGGACGGCTCGCGCAGGACGTAACCGCGGCCCCATACCGTCTCGATGTAGTTCTTGCCGTTCGACGCGTTTGCGAGCTTCTTGCGCAGCTTGCAGATGAAGACGTCGATGATCTTGAGTTCCGGCTCGTCCATGCCTCCGTAGAGGTGATTGAGGAACATTTCCTTGGTCAGCGTGGTGCCTTTGCGCAGGCTAAGGAGCTCCAGCATCTGGTACTCCTTGCCGGTGAGGTGCACGCGCGCGCCGTTCACTTCCACGGTTTTGGTATCGAGATTGACCACGAGGTCGCCGGTCTGGATCACCGACTGGGCGTGGCCTTTGGAGCGCCGCACGATGGCGTGGATGCGCGCCACCAGCTCGTCCTTGTGGAACGGCTTGGTCATGTAGTCGTCGGCGCCGAAGCCGAGGCCCCTGACCTTGTCTTCGATGCCGGCAAGCCCGGTCAGGATCAGAATGGGTGTCTTTACCTTGGAGACGCGCAGCGTCCGCAACACCTCGAAGCCGGACATGTCCGGCAGATTGAGGTCGAGCAGGATGATGTCATAGTCGTAGAGCTTGCCGAGATCGACACCCTCTTCGCCCAGATCGGTGGTGTACACGTTGAAGCTCTCGGACTTGAGCATCAGCTCAATCGATTGAGCGGTGGCGCTGTCGTCCTCAATCAGCAGTACGCGCATGCCAGTCCCCTTCCTCGCCGCTTCGGGCTCAGGTTGGCACGCCGCAGCGGCGGCCCTCGAAAACGCCTTGGGACGAACCGAGTCGGAACACTAACGAGCGCACAGTTAATAAAACCTGGTCCCGACGTGCGCGTGCCCTTCGCGGAAAGGCGTGGGCGAATCGCTCTAAGATACTGCATGGGAGCGGTTTTCTTTCCAAGCGCCATCGCGTGTTTGACTGTAAGAGTCGGCTCTAAGCGATCGAAAAATTTTGCCACTGTGTCACGGCTGCACCAGTAGGCCCCTCACGTCCTACAACCGTGACCTAATGATTAACGACGCGGGTAAATACGAAGTTAAGAACTCTCTGGCCTTCGAACGTGAGCCGCGCCGCTGTCGCGATGAAGTGTGTCTCGGGCGGCACAGCTCGGCGCTGCTAGCGGCGAGGTAAGGAAGCAGCAACGAGTCTTGGGCAAGGATATCAACGCGTTGCGCAATCCCAAGAGGCGCGGTGGGAACCGTTGTTCCGCCGCGCCACGCGGAGGGTTGCGTCGGGGAGGCGGCCGCCGGTTCGGTGCGGTGGCGCCGGGGCTTCGGGGAGCACGAGTCGATGAAGTCACGCGATACACTCATTCGCCTGAAGAAGTTTCAGGTCGACGAGCGGCGCCGCAGGGTGGCCCAGATCGAGACCATGATCAGCGAGTTCGAGCGCATCAGCAGCGATCTCGAGCGCGACATCAAGATCGAGCAGGATCGGTCCGGGATTCACGATCCATCCCATTTCGCCTATCCGACCTATGCCAAGGCGGCGATGCAGCGGCGCGACAATCTCAGGCGCTCGGCCCACGATCTGAAACTCCAACTCGATGAAGCCAAAGCGGCTCTGAACGAGGCCTTCGAGGAGATGAAGAAGGTAGAGCTGCTCGGTGAGCGCGATCAGATGCGCGAACGCGCCGACGAGGATGTGCACGAGCACGCCGAGGCGCTCGGCATGATGCGCAGCAGCGCGCGGGCGTAATCAAGCAAACGGGGCCGGCCGACGCTGGGCATTCGGCCGGCCGAACCAGGGCGGCCGAACGGGAGCTGCTGGCGCCGCCGACCTGGAAACTCATATCTCGACGGAGGACGGCTTCGGCGGCCATAATCGCGCCTGCAGCGGCCTCGGTTCGATTGCCGCCGCGCTAAGTGTGGGCTTTCAATAGCTTGTCCATTCGGTCCGCTCCGAACGCTGAAGTCGCTCAAAGCTTTAGCAATTCCGGGGGTTGAATGGACGTTCAGAGGCCCCGCTAACGCCGCGCCGTCGGGCCGTTGGCGCTGCGGGGGGTAGCGGCGCAAACCTGCAGCGTCGGGGCGGCCAGGAGGAGCATGTCATGTCGACGCCGGTCGAAATCACCTGGCTGCTCGCGGCGGTTGCCAGGGGCGACACGGTTGCGTTCGAACGGCTCTATGGAGCGACCTGCGCCAACCTCTATGGCGTAGTGCTACGCATCCTGCGCCGCCACGACCTCGCGGCCGACGTGATGGAGCAGGCCTATCTACAGATCTGGTGCGAGGCGGGCGAGTTCGATCCCGCTCATTCGAGCCCGCTCGCTTGGATGGTAGCGATCGCCCGACGCTTGGCGATCGACTTGGCGCGGGGACCGCAGCCGCCCGCAACCGACGGCGAGCCGGAAATCATCGACGAGGACCCCGGCAGCGTGCCGCGACACCAGTTGACCGACAACCTCAAGCGGCTGCTCACCTGCATCGGACGGCTCGAGCCGGACCGCCAGCGCATGCTGCTGCTTGCCTATTATGGCGCCTTCAACCGCGAGCAGCTCGGGTCCAAGCTCGCGATGCCGGTCGATCTGCTCAGGGCATCGCTGCGGCGAAGCCTGCTCGAGATCGAGCAGTGCCTCAAGTCATGAGCGAACTCGACTACATGGATGCATTGGCTGCCGAATACGTGCTCGGCACCCTCGATGTCGAGGAACGGACGCAGGCGCGCAGCTTGCTTGAGGCGGACGAAGCATTCGTAGCCAAGGTGCGGCTATGGGAGCGTCGCTTCGGCGACCTGCACCTGATGGTCGAGCCGGTCGAGCCGGACTCTGCGATTTGGGCGCGTATCAGGGCCAAGATGTCGGAGGTCCGACAACAGATCCGCGCTCCCCAACCGGCAATCCCTCCGCCCGCGCCCGAAACGACAGCGGCTCAACCGGCAAGCGTTACAGTGGCTGAACCGCCGAGCCTCGACGCCATCGAAGCAGCGATAGCGCAAGCGGCAACAACCCTGAGCGCAGAGGCGAACTCGGTCCCGCAATCGGAGGCAACACGCGCAAGATCTGAGGTCACGCCCCCGGTATGGGAGGCGCCACCCGCAGAGTCTGAGGCGACGCCCCCGGTATCGGAGGTACCGCCGGCAGGATCCGAGGCGACGCCCCCGGTGTCGGAGTTGCCGCCCGCAGAGTCTGAGGCGACGTCCCCGGTGTCGGAGACGCCGCCCGCAGAGTCTGAGGCGACGCCCCCGGTATCGGAGGTACCGCCGGCAGGATCCGAGGCGACGCCCCCGGTGTCGGAGTTGCCACCCTCAGGATCGGAGCTGCCACCCGCAGGGTCGGACCTGGCGCCCCCCGTATCAGAGGCGCCGCCCGCAGCATCCGAGGTGACGCCGGCGAGCGTGTCTGAAGCGACACCAGCATCGGAACCGACTTCAGCGCCGGTTTCGGATGCGCCTCCTGCGCCACCGGAGGCGACCAGAACATCCGCCGCTGAGGCCGAACTGACTCCACCGGCCGCGGCGGTCGCCGCTGCCGCTGCTGCAGAGGCGCCGAGTGACACGCAGGCGCAAGCGGCCGAGCGGGTGGTGCTCAACGTTCACCACCAATTGCGGCGCTGGCGCGCATTCGCGATCGTAATGACGCTCGTGGTTGTTGCTGTGGCCGCGCTGCTGGCGGCGTGGAGGTTTGCGCCCGATCGCGTCCCCTCGATGCTGCAGCCGCTCGAGCTGATGCGCCAGATTGGGGTTACGCTCCCTGGAGCCCCGGCGCCGCGAAGACCGGCGCCTCCGGAATCCCAGTTCGACGAATGATGGCATGGCCAGCAATTTCTGAGCACGTGGCGGCGGGACGCGATGTCCGTGGCTCCGTGAGCAAAAGAAAAGCGCGCCGGAGGGCGCGCAAAGTCTGAGGTTGAGAACGTAAATGGCTAGCGGATGGTGCTGCGCTCACCTGCCGACGCGGTGACCGGCTTGGCCGCCTTGATGACGGTGGTTTCGAGCCGTGCGTCGGCGGAGGCAAACTGGTCGCTGAGGCGGGCGGCCAGGCCAATCGCGACCATCGCGCAGACCAACGCCACCGCCACCACCTTCGCATGGGTCATGCGGTCGGCGGTCAAAAGCGAGAAATTGTTCATGACGCCCTCCCCAAAATCTCCCCGTATTTGGTCGCGCCAGCGCGACCGAAGGTTCAGGGCGTTGCGAAAAAAAGCAGGCGGTCGGCCATATCTCCCCGAACTGCTCCCGGCTGAGGATTAGCCATTCCAATGAGTTAGCGGCAACGCGCGGCACCCGGCCCAGCTGCGAGCCGAGTTGGCGGGCGCGCGGCCGCGCCGCTCAGGGGCTGCCGTCCGGGAATGCTGGCGGGAAAGCGCGTGAAGCCGGGCTCACGCTTCGTATTTGAAGGACAGCGACACGCGGGTTCGGAATGCGGCGACTTTGCCGTTTTCCACCTTCATGTCCATCTGCGTCACTTCGGCGACGCGCAAATCGCGCAGCGTACCCGCCGCCGTCTCCACCGCAGCGCGGCCCGCCTCCTCCCACGACTTCTCGCTGACGCCAACGACCTCGACGATCTTGTAGACGGTGTCTGCTTGCTTCCTCGCCATGGCATCCTCCCATGCTCGATGCGCGCTCTCGACCGGGCGCGCGGCAATGGTAACAGCATCGGCGGTCCACACCTACGGCATCGCTGCCGTCCCGCGAGCGCTACGGCTACGTGGACCGCGAGGGCGCGCCCGCGTCGTGCGGCGCAAATTTCGCTGCCGCCGATCGCGAGGATCTCAGCCTCAAGGATGCTGTGCTCAAAGTCGGCTATCGCACCGGCGAGCAATTCGACAAATGGGTGCGGCCCGAGGACATGACTTATCCGTTGACAAATAACGCGCGCGAGCCGCGCCCACTCGCTGTGGGCGCTCTCACGGGTTTAGCCGTCGTATTGTCGGTCTAGCGTCTCTTCCTCGCGCCGCCTTCGAACACGGCACGGCAGGCGGGGCTGAGGTAGCGACGATAATGGGCCATGCACTGCCTGATACGATTGACGTCCGGAAAATACGGCTGGCAGAGCCGCGTCGCGTCCGGCTCGCACGCCGCGCGTTGCTCCGGGCTCCACTGCTGCGCTGCGGCGGGCGAAGACGCGAACGTGAGCGCGAGGCCCAGGAGCGCGGCAGGGAGCGCGGCGGTGGCCACGATCGGCCGGAGCTTCGGTTGGGCGCGACGAATGTGCATTATCAGTCCTCCATGTGGTTCTCGGCGCCGGTATCTACTGTCAATTGCAGGAGCATGGCAAGCAGCGCCACCTTGAACCCGGCGGCTTGGGTCGAACGCAAGCCCTCTCCACGGTCTCGAACTCGATGCGGCAGCTTAGTCGCGTAGTGCAAATTCAATACCGGTGGCTGATGGGCAACTCCTCGGCCGGGAATAGCGTGATCACGCGG
>CBFGVM010000132.1:0-10202 GCA_965652015.1 uncultured Alphaproteobacteria bacterium | reverse complement strand
AAGGTGGGTGCGGTCGTCCCCGATGCGAGGGCCGCAGCGCCGATCACCGGCGCCGCCAATGCCGCACCCGCCCAGGCGAGCGAACGCAGCCAGTCGCCGACCGTCAGGCTTTCGACCGGCACGTTCGCAACCGTCCAGCCGATCAGGATACCGGATACGATCGCCATCGCCGCGATCCGCAACCACCACCCGGTGCCGGCCGCGAGCGCGGTTCGCCTGCGAACGCCGAGTGCGGTTGCGAAGACAATGGCCGCAAGCCCTACTCCGCCTGCGGCCTGCCAGCGCCAGTGCGGATGGTTGGAGACGAGGCCGCCCCAGGCGAATTTGGGCCGTCGCTGATATGCGTCGAACAGACCCCAATGGCCGCCGACGGTTCCTTCGAGCTGGCGCTTCCAGGGCTGGTCATACGCCTCAATCAGGTTGACGCGATAATTCTCGCGTTTGGCGTGGTCGAGCACCTCATGCATGGTACGCGCCTGGTTCACCGGCGAGGGCAAGGCACCTTCGCGCATGCGGCCGGCGCTCGGCCATCCGAACTCACCTACAAACACGTCCTTGCCCGGAAAGGCGGCCACCATCTGCGCGCGAATGGCATCGACGTGGGCTGCCGCATTCCGTGCGGGAATCGGAAAGTCTTCCCAATACGGCAGAATGTGGATGGTGACGAAATCGACCGCGGTGGCCACATCGCGGTGGCGCAGCCAGAATTCCCATACATCGGCGTAGGTGACCGGTACCGGGACCTGCGCCTTGACCTCGCGAATGGTCTGAACGAGAGCAGGCGCTGCCATCTCCCCGCGCAGCAGGACCTCGTTACCGACGATCACCGCTGCAATCACGTCGGGAAACCGGTTTGCCAGTGCGATGGCAGTCGCGACCTGCTTGCGGCTGAGCTCGGGTCGGTTCGACAGCCACAAACCCTGCAGCACCTTCATACCGTGAGATTTGGCGATCTCGGCAATCCGGTCGAGCCCGAAATCGACCGAGTACGTTCGCACGCAATCCGTGATGTGCTTGAGTTGCGCCAAGTCCTCGTCGATTTGCCGGGGATCGACGGGAATGTCCGGCCCGAGCGGGCTCTGGGTGCCCCGGAATGGCGTGTACGAGACGCAATAAAGCTTCTCGCCCGAGGCCAAGGGGGACGGCGGCATCTGAACCGCGGCCCCGAGCCACGCCCATGCCGTGACGATCGCCGCCGCCGACATGGCGAAAAGCGCGGTCGCAATGCCCATTGAGATTGCTCGCAGCCCCTGCTCGCGGATGAGCCTCGCTTATCGTGCTCCAACCGCGGTGCCAAGCGCCGCCCACCCGCCTTGGGCGCCTTTTTTCGCAGGAACGGCCTTTGTGATCTTGGCGTTAGCGTTGGCGGCTGCTTTAATCCGATCGCACCAAGGGCTGCCGCTGTCGCCGCAATGCTGACCGAATGGGCCGCCATGGGAGGACGACCCGCCGACCGGCACGGCCCAACAAACCAGGACAACCATGCAACGCTCTAGGATGCGTTTTATTACCGCCGCCCTCGGCGCGGCCATGTTGTTTGTCGCCATTCCGACATATGGCCAGAATCCCGAGCAAAAGGCGGGCGATAAGGACAAATCGCAGGCCGGCGAGGCCAAGGACGTTCAAAAGAAGATCGACGAGTTTGCCGAAGCCGAGCGGCTTTTGAGTGGACCGGCCGCAAACCCGGAATGCCTGTGGCTGGGTCGGCGGGTGGTAAGCCTGCTTTGGCGCGATGATCTCGACACCGCGTTTCGGCATCTCGATCTTTACGACCGGTTCGGCTGCCCGGCCGGGCATATCCAGGCGACGTTTCGCTGCCTGGTGCGCCAGGGCAGTTTCGATCCGAAGGCGACCGATACCCTCAACAGCCGGGTGCATGGCTGCTGGGTGAACCCGAGCGCCGAGACCCAGGGCACGGCGGCCGCATCCAGCCCCACGACCAACCGCTGACCGAAAACGGACGTCGGGACGGGGCTCGTGCCGGCGCCCACGTCTTCATGGGGAACGTCTGATCGGGAACACACTCCAGTCTGTACAGACGTTCAGCTAGCATCGACGCTAAGCTGTACAAACATTCACAATGACGGTCTTGGAATTTGGCAGAAGCATTTTTTTTAGTGCTGTTGTTTGCTTGCCTTGCATCGGCCACGACCGATCTCTACTTGCACGAATGCCTGATGCCAAGGTACGCTGATGTCGGCCTTGGTTGGACCTAGGGGGCAGGTTCGGGTCTCTGCATTTTGCCCCGCGTGGTTGTCCTTGCTATGCGCTCCGTCGCTGTCGTGGTGGCGCTCGTGGCCTGCGTGCATGCCGGGTTTTGGACGCTCCTCCAACGGCAACAGGCAGCGGCCAACATCGACGCTCCACTCGCCAGCATTTCCTATTCTCCGTACACGCGATCGCAGCACCCGGACCGCGGCGACCGCCCGACGCCTGCGCAGATCCGCGCCGACCTCAAAATTCTCAGCCCCTATACTCAAGCTATCCGGACCTACACTTCGACTGGTGGTGGCGAGCTCGTGCCGGCGATTGCCGCCGAGTTCGGACTCAAGGTCACACTCGGCATCTGGATCGACAAGAACGAAGATCGCAACGAGCGGGAAATCCAGGCCGCCATCGCGCTTGCCCGTCGCTACAGCAACATCAACGCCATCGTGGTCGGCAACGAAACCACGCTGCGCGCGGAGAAATCGATCGACGAGCTCGTCCGGCTCATCCAGCGCGTGAAACGGCAAAGCCCGGTGCCGGTCACGACTGGCGAAATCTGGACGGTATGGATAGAGCACCCGGAGCTTGCGTCGGCAGTCGACTTCATCGCCGCCCACATCTTGCCATACTGGGACGGATTTCACGCGGCCCAGGCCGTCGACAAGACCGTCGAGTTCTACACCAAGCTGCGGCAGGTACATCCGGGCAAGCGCGTCGTGATCGCCGAGTTCGGCTGGCCCAGCGCGGGCTACAACATGCGCGAGGCCGATCCCGGACGCATCGAGCAGGCCAGCGTCTTGCGCGACTTCGTTTCCCGTGCCGACGCTTACGGCATCGACTACAACATCATCGAAGCCTTCGACCAGCCGTGGAAAACCAATGAAGGCGGCGTCGGAATGTATTGGGGCATCTTCGATGCCTCGCGACATGGCAAGTTCGCCTGGACAGGGCTGGTGAGCGATCCCGATCATTGGAAAATCGGAGTTATCGCGGTCCTGCTCGGTCTGCTGCTGTCGCTGCCGATTTTGGCACGACGCACGGCTACGTTCGGCGAGGCCAGCACACTTACCGTTGCTGCCAACGCGGTCGGCGCCTGGTTCGCGGCCGTTTTCGCGTTCTGGCAAACGCATTATTTCGTGCTCGGGGCCGCTTTCGCGCTTGGACTCGGTATCGTTTTGCTGGCCCCGCTCGTTGTGATCGCGCTCGCCCGCATCGAGGAGATCGCAGCCATCGCCTTCGGGCGCGGCCCGCGGCGGCTGATCGCCGCTGCGCTACCGGCAGTGGAGGGCTTCGCGCCGAAAGTGTCGATTCACGTTCCGGCCCATCGCGAACCGCCGGAGATGCTCAAAGCCACGCTCGACGCCTTGGCGCGGCTCGACTATCCGAACTTCGAATGTATCGTGGTCATCAACAACACGCCTGATCCTGCGTTTTGGCGGCCGATCGAGGATCATTGCCGCGTGCTGGGCGATCGTTTCAAGTTCATCAACGAGGACAATGTCAGCGGCTATAAAGCCGGTGCCTTGCGGCTTGCTCTCGCACATACCGCTGCCGACGCCGAGATCATCGGCATCATCGACGCGGATTATGTGGTGCGGCCGGATTGGCTCAAAGATCTGGTGCCCGCTTTTGCCGACCCCAAGGTCGGGATGGTACAGGCGCCGCAGGATCATCGCGACGGCAGTCGCAGCGTCATGCATCACGTCATGAACGGGGAATACGCCGGCTTCTTCGATATCGGCATGGTCCAGCGTAACGAGGCGAATGCCATCATCGTGCATGGCACGATGTGCCTCATGCGCCGCGCCGCGCTGACCTCGGTCGGTGGCTGGTCGACCGACACCATCGTCGAGGACTGCGATCTCGGCCTACAGGTACTCGAGCACGGCTGGCAGATTCATTACACCAACCGCCGCTACGGGCACGGCCTCTTACCCGATACGTTCGAGGCCTATAAGAAGCAGCGCCACCGCTGGGCTTATGGCGGCTTTCAGATTCTGCGAAAGCATTGGCGTTACCTCCTGCCCCGTGCCACTGGACTGACGCGCGAGCAGAAGCGTGAATTTGCGGTCGGTTGGCTGAACTGGCTGGGTGCGGAATCGATCGGCGTTGCGGTCGCAATCCTCAATCTTGTCTGGGTTCCGGTTGTCGCGTTTGTCGGCATCGCCATTCCCGACAAGATCCTCACGGTCCCGATCCTTGCGGCTTTCGTCGTCACGCTGGCGCATTTTATTTCGCTTTATCGTCTGCGGGTCGCGGTTCCGCCCGCCCAAATGGTCGGAGCGGTCGTCGCTGCCATGGCGGTGCAATGGACCGTGGCGCGCGCGGTGGGCTGCGGCGTGTGGAAGGAAACCCTCCCCTTCATGCGCACCGCCAAGGGCGGGGCGACCCGCAAGGGAGCGGATTTCCCGGCATTCTGGGAAGCCGTGCTGGGAGCACTCCTGCTCATCGGCGCCGTGGTCGTGGTGGCCACGAACTACAAACAAATCCGTGAGCTCAACATTTTCGCAGCGGTGCTGGTGGTGCAAAGCCTGCCGTTCCTCGCCGCCGTCGCGATGGCGGTGTTGGAAGGCTCGCGCTTCAACGAATTCGCCTATTGGAGGAGCGTCGAGGCCAAGGTCGCGGTCCAACTGCCGCAGCCAGCTGCCGTGGCCGAAGCGCCCGCTGACCAGAAGTCAGTCATCGGTAATCAGTAAACCGTAACGCCGTCGGGAGCGGGGGCTCGTGTCCTGATTCCTCATGGTCGGTTCGTGTCACCCCGGCAATGCAGTTTCAATCAGCTTGACCCAGTAAGAGGCCCCGAACGGGATCGCCTCGTCGTTGAAATCGTAGGCTGGGTGGTGCAATCCGGCGCTGTCCCCGTTGCCGACGAAAATGAAGGCGCCGGGCCGCGCTTCCAGCATGAACGAGAAGTCCTCCGCGCCCATGACCGGCGCGGCATCGTCGTCGACCCGCTCGCGCCCGACCACTTCGCCCGCGATCGAGGCCGCGAACGCAGCCTGCCGCGCGTGATTTCGGGTCACCGGATAGTCGCGTCGATAGGTGAGCTTGGCGGTGGCGCCGTACAGTTGTGCGGTTCCGGTGACGACCTCGTGCAGACGCCTCTCCAGGAGGTCACGCACCTCGGGTGTAAGGCTGCGCGCGGTCCCTCGCAGAAGCGCAGTCTGAGGAATCACATTATCGGCCGAGCCAGCCTGAAACACACAGATCGAAATCACAGCGGAGCTGAGCGGATCGACGTTGCGCGCAACGATGGATTGGATCTGGTTGATGATTTGTGCGCCCACCAGCACGCTGTCGATGGAGACATGCGGGCGTGCCGCGTGCCCGCCACGGCCTTCGATCTCGATCGTGATACGGTCGGCAGCGGCCATCAGCGGACCCGGCCGCAAGGCGAACTGGCCGACCGGAAGGCCGGGATAGTTATGCATGCCGTAGACTTCCTCGATGCGGAAGCGGTCCATGAGGCCGTCCTGAATCATCGCCTTGCCGCCGGCGCCGCCTTCCTCGGCCGGCTGGAAAATGACCACCGCCGTCCCGGAGAAGTTGCGCGTCTCGGCTAGATAGTTGGCGGCGCCGAGCAGCATCGCGGTATGGCCGTCATGCCCACAGGCATGCATCTTTCCCGGCACCGTCGATTTGTACGGCACGTCGCCAGCCTCCTCGATCGGCAGCGCATCCATGTCGGCGCGTATTCCGATGACTCGGCCGTCTCCCTTGCTGCCGCGAATGACGCCGACCACGCCGGTGCGCCCGATTCCGGTCACCACCTCGTCGCAGCCGAAGCGCTTGAGCTTCTCGGCGACGGTGGCGGCGGTGCGGTGCACGTCGTAAAGGAGTTCGGGATGGGCGTGGATGTCACGCCGCCAGGCGGTGATCTCGCCGTGCATGGCGGCAATGCGGTTGACGATCGGCATCAGGTCACTCCTCGCATGCGACCGGGCCTTGAACATAAGCCCGCCGGACGTGCTTGGACAGATCAAAACCTGCACGCCGCCGCCTATTGACCCCGCACGAGGCCGCCCGTACACACCCGCGCACCGGGCCCGTAGCTCAGTGGTAGAGCAACTGACTTTTAATCAGTAGGTCGTTGGTTCGATCCCAACCGGGCTCACCACCTCGTCGCAGCTACCGCACGTTTTTCGATAGTTCGCCGTCCCGGCACCGAAACGAGCCATCAACCCGCCACCATTGCGAGATGCGCCGGAGCTTGCGGTGTCCTCGCGGGCGGCCACCGATGTCCGCGACAAGGATAGCCAATCCCGCTGGGAATATGTCGGTGCGGCAGGGGTTTGTTTGCGCGGAGGCAATCATGCGAACGGTCGCCGTTACCCTACTCGCGCTCGCTGCAATGTCCTTGACCGGCACCCCTGCCGATGCCGGCTCGTGGTGCGCGAACTACCGACGTGGCGTTTCAAACTGTACTTATTCTTCCTACGAGCAGTGCTGGGCCACGGCTCGCGGCCTGGCCGCATATTGCGCACCGAATCCATTTCCCGGGACGGCCTACGGCACGTCCGCGGGAAGCTGGAATGCTCCCGCTTCGCCTGGGCGTTATCGGCGTTACTAATATAGAAATTGGGTGCAGTTCGTCGCTGCGCGTTGCGTCAGGTCGGTACAGCCCCCAAGAACAGGGGTGAGCATGCGAGCGATCATCCTCGTTGCAATCGCGCTGGCCGCAATCTCCTGGTCGGGTACACCTGCCGAGGCCGGTGCGTGGTGCGCAACGTATAGATGGGGCGGTGTGAATTGCGGTTATTCCTCGTCCGATCAATGCTGGGCCACGGTGCGCGGTATAGGTGGATTTTGCCGACCTAATCCATTCCCCGGGACAGCCTACGGCACCTCCTCCGGCAGTTGGAACTCACCCGCTTCCTCGAAGCGGTATCAGCGCGCCTATTAGCGAGAGCTCCCACCTCGAGCGCTGTTGGCTTGGCGCCTGCGCACGATTGCGCTTCGCGCTGACCCGGCCTGGGACAATTGAACCGGTTGCGAAACGGGCTCAGAATATCCGCTGGGACGTTGGGACAATCTTGGAGTGCTGATGGCGAATTTGAACGGTCAAGGACTGCCGATCCTTATTGCCGGCGGCGGCATCGGCGGGCTGGCGGCAGCGCATGCGCTCGCGCGCAAAGGCTTCCCGGTGCGGGTGCTGGAACAAGCGCCTGAATTCCGCGAGATCGGCGCCGGCATTCAACTCGGCCCCAACGTGTTCCGCGCGCTCGAGCGGCTCGGCTTGAAGGAGGCGGTGCTTGCCGATGCCCACAGGCCACCCGGTATGCAAATGCGCTGCGCGCTCTCCGGCGAGGGCGTCACCCGCATCCCGCTCGACGATCCACGCTTCACGGCGAAGTTCAAACACCCCTACGCGGTCACCCATCGGCACGATCTCCATTCGGTTTTCATCAATGCCTGCAAGAGCAACAATCTCATTACGCTGGAGACCAATCGGACGGTGGAGGATTTCGAGCAGAACGATAACGGCGTCGAGGTGATCCTGCACTCGGGCGAGCACATCCGCGGCCGCGCGCTCATCGGCTGCGACGGCATGTGGTCGAAGATACGCGACAAAATCGTCGGCGACGGCAAACCTTTGGTTTCCGGGCACATCGCCTATCGCGCCGTGCTCAGGCGCGAGGAGGTGCCCGACGATCTCTGGAGCCCGGACGTGATCCTATGGGCCGGCCCGCGGACTCACCTGGTTCATTATCCCCTCCGGCGCGCCGAGATTTACAACCTCGTCGCCGTGTTCCACTCCAAGCGTTACGTCGAGGGCTGGAATGCGGAGGCCGATGCCGGCGAACTATGGGCGCACTTTGAAGGCCAGCGTCCCGAGGTTCTACGCATGCTCGAGCGCATCGAGACCTGGCGCATGTGGGTGCTGTGCGACCGCGAGCCGGTGAAGGAATGGAGCAAAGGACGCGTGACCCTTCTCGGCGATGCCGCCCATCCCATGCTGCAATATTTGGCGCAAGGCGCCTGCATGGCAACCGAGGACGCGGTTTGGCTGGCGGAGAAGGCCAGCGAGAATCCCGACGACCTCCCTGCAGCCTTTCGCGCCTACGTGCAGCAGCGTTATCTGCGCACCGCACGAGTGCAGATCATGGCGCGCGTCTACGGCGAATTTTATCATGCGCGCGGCCCGGCAGCGGAGCTGCGCAACCAGATGCTCGGCGCCCGGACGCCTGAGGAGTCGTACGAGGGCATCTCATGGCTCTACGGCGGGATGTGAGCGACTCGACCGCTTGCGACCCTGCACTGAGAAGCATCCCGGGCGCCCACCGCTTGGGGTGATCGTTACGGCAGCCCTGCGATCGCTCGCGCCTCTCCAGTGAGCTCCAGAATGTGCATGCCGGTATTGGCGCGGTCGGCCACGTAGATATAGCCGCGGTCGTCGGTTTCCACATTGTTGCTCTGGATCGCAATCTTGCAGCGATCCACCCCGTCGATCTTGATGCAGCGCTTATCGGTCGCTTCCGTGATCGACGGGATGAAGTAGCCGATCTCCTTCGGCTGATACGGATCGCGCACGTCGACCGCCCGCACGCCGGCATTGAAGTAGGTGACAAAGACGACCTTCTTATAAAACACTGGCGCCATGCTCTCGTTCGAGGAATGCGCGCCGAAGCGCCCCCCGCGCTGGCAGAAATTTCCGCTCGCCTCGGGCACCGAGAAATTCGACACCACCATCGGTCTCGACTCGATGGTCACATCGACGAAGAACACGATCTGGCGCGCCTCCTGGCATTCATTGAGGATCTGCTCGTTCACGATCATCACGAAATCGCGCACCTTGCCGTCCTTATCCTTCGCGAATTCCGCGATCGGCATTTTGAGCATCGGAAAAACCGTGTGCGCGCCGTTGAACGGCAGCAAGTCGAGCTGACCGATGACCGGATAGCGCAGGTTCTCCGGGGTCGGCTCCTTCGGGCCGTTCAGGAGCTTTTCCCGGTCGACGATCTGCAGCACGCCGCCCTTGTTGGTGCCGTAGCCGAAATAGACGCGGTTGCCCTGCGGCCCGGTTGAGATCGGCCCGTGCAGATCGGTCGGTACCGCGCCCGTGGAGCCCGGCTCCTGTCCAACCAGCCCGAAATTGCGGATATGAACCGGCTTTGATGGATCGCCGAGATCAAACACCTGGGTCATGCGCCGGGGCCGCCAGCCTTCGACGCCCGATACGAGATAAGCGATGCCGGTGTCGCATTCCCACCAGCTCTTATGGGTGTCCTTCAGTCCTTCGATGATCTTGGTCAGCAGCACGGGCTTGGCCGGATCGGTGACATCCCAAATTTCGTGGGCACGGCCGCCGAAAACCCGCAGCATATAGGTCTTGCTCGCATCGCCTCTAGGCAGCGTCCTGCCGTCGCAGACGCGCACCATTTGCGCGCCGCCCTCCTCGTAATGGCCCTGCAGACCGGGAATGTGTGCGAGGTATTTGGGCTGTGCGGGATCAGTCACATCGACGATCGAGGTGCCGTTGTATTCGGCTTGGCCGGTGAGCCGGTTGATCGGTTGCGGCACGTCGGGCGTTCCCCCGTGGTGCCCGACGTAAGCGATATAGCGGCCGCCTTGATGGTGGATCGTGGGTTGATAGCCGCTGCGCGCATGCAAATCGCTGTAGCCCACGAGCCGCATATTCTTGGCTTCCGGCGGATCGCCGATCTTCGGCGACTGAGCGAGTGCAGGCAGCGGAAGGATCATCAATACGGCGGCTGCAACCGTTGTCGCAGCGCGCTGACAACGGATACGTCGTTGCATCATGCCTCTCCTGGTGGCAGTCGGTCCCAGCACAGCCAAGCCAAGACGCGCCAGTGCGGCGCGTCTTATCCGCGCGGCGAGCGCCGGCACCTAGCCCAGCGCCGCCTTGACCCGCTCGGGCGTGAACGGCGTGTGGCGCAATCGCACCCCGGTGAGCTGCATTACTGCGCTCGAGATCGCTGGCGCAATCAGCGGCGTCGCCATTTGTCCGACGCCCGTTGGATGATTGTCCGTCG
>CBFGVM010000131.1:0-10204 GCA_965652015.1 uncultured Alphaproteobacteria bacterium | reverse complement strand
TCGATTTCCTTGGCGACGGTGACGCCGTCCTTGGTGATGCGGGGCGCGCCGAAGCTCTTGTCGAGCACGACGTTGCGGCCCTTGGGGCCGAGCGTCACCTTCACCGCATTGGCCAGGATATCGACGCCGCGCAACATTTTGTCCCGCGCGTCGCCGGAAAAGCGGACTTCTTTGGCAGCCATTTCAATTCACTCCGTTGGGTTATTCGAACGCCGACTTCCGCCTCTCGGGGATGACAACGGATGCGGTTATCGGCTTGGGATTTGCATGGATCGAGGTCAGGCGATCACGCCCATGATGTCGGACTCCTTCATGATCAGGAGCTCCTCACCGTCCAGCTTGACCTCGGTGCCGGACCATTTGCCGAACAGCACGCGGTCGCCGGCCTTCACGTCCGGTTTGATGATCTTGCCGGCCTCGTCGCGCCCGCCGGGGCCCACTGCGATGACCTCGCCCTGCGATGGCTTCTCCTTGGCGGTGTCGGGGATGATGATGCCGCCCTTCGATTTTTCCTCGGCATCGATGCGTCTCACGACCACGCGGTCGTGCAGGGGGCGGAATTTGGTTTTGGCCATGGACTCTCCTCGCGGGCGATGGGGGAAGATATTAAGTGCTTGAGCAGTCGGGTGGTTTGCGGCGCTGTTAGCACTCCTGGTTACGGAGTGCCAAGCTGCCGCGGAGATAGGGACTAGGTGCACCGCTGTCAAGGTTGGCGGCCTCACCCCCTGCTGGAGGCAGCCTTGGGCGCATGCCAAGGGCCTCTCGCATTTCCTGCTAAGGTGCGGCCCGGCCGACGGCGTCTAACGGCCGTCCGCCATCCGGCGCCCCGTCCTGGGGCGCAAGTTCAAGGGACTTCACTGAGATGCGCGCGATCTCGCTCGCCGAGGCGAACAAGATCATCGACGGCACGTTCGCCTCGGCGCGAAAGCGCAAAGCCCATGCCCTGGCCGCGATCGTGCTTGATGCGGGCGGACGGGTGAAGGCGTTCCAAAAGCAGGATGGCGCCGCGCTCATGCGTTTCGAGATCGCCTACGGCAAGGCGTTCGCGGCGCTCGCGCTCAATCGATCCTCGCGGCAGGTGCTGCAAAAGGCAAAAGAGAAGCCGGCCTTCATGCACTCGCTTGCCGAGCTTGCGGACGGGCCGCTGTTCCTCGAAGGCGGCGGCCAACTCATCCGCGACGCGACGGGCGAAATCGTCGGTGCGCTCGGCGTCACCGGTGACGTCAACGAGATCGATGACCTCTGCGCCATCGACGGGATTCATGCCGGTGGTTTTCGCGCCGACGCGGACTTCGACGCGAAGGCGGCAAGACGTCTCAATATTAAACGGGATCCCCCGCTGCGGGACCCCCGCAAGGGGTAGGGCAGGGAACCCCAGACCGCCTCATATCTGCCTTGGGACGGCCCTAGCCTGAGACCAAAGTCGCCCGGATCGGCCCACGCGCGGGGCGCGATTGCATCTCGTTAACCATGCGGCCGGTAAAAGTGTTGCGTCCGTTCGCCGTCCTCGCTCGCGCATTGGGCCAAGCGGCGGACCAGGAGTAAGGGGAAACTCGTCGATGCGGAATCGCACTCTCGTTTGGTCGACCATCGCGCTCGCGGCGCTCGCAGCCTCGGCTTGCAGTACGACACCCTCACCGCAGGTCGCCGCCTCCGCGCCGCCCGAACCTGAAATCCCGGCCCGCGTTCGGCCCACTGAGATTGTCGGTCGTTGGGGGTACGCCGCCTATCACAAGCCGGAGGATCGCACCCGCACCGAGGCGAATGCCCGTGGCCAGTGCAAGCAGCCCTACGTGATCGGCCAAGGCACAAACGGCGGAGTGATGATGTACCTCGCCGATTCGAGCGAACTGCAGGAGCTGCGGCTCAAGGGCAGCTCGGCAGGCAGGGACTATATCGGCCCCTCCGGACGCACGCCGGGGGCGCAAGATCGAGAGATCGTCTCCTTCGATGGCCGGGTGATGATTCTCAAATATGTCGATCCCGAGATCGACGGACGTTACGGCACCGGCATTTTCGTGCGTTGCGCGCCGCGCGCCGCGCAGGCGGGCGCTCCGGCGTCGCAGGCGAGCGCTCAGACGTCGCGCTGATCGTGGCCGTTGATCCAAGACTGGTCGAGCAGGAGCTGCGCACCGCAACCGGCACGCGACATGTTCACCCGCGGCCGCAGCCCAACCAGACGCCGTCATGACGCGCCGCCTCATTGCCACGCCGCTCGCGCCATGGGAGCGCGACGGCGTCAAGGCCGCGCTCGTCAAGGTGGGGCTTCCGGCGGAAGATATCCAAGATGAACGCGTATTGGTCTGGCGCTTCGAGACGTTCCAGGCCGTTCCGGTCGGCTTCGGCGGGCTGGAAATTTTCGGCAGCAATGCGCTGCTGCGATCGCTCGTGACCCTGCCGCCGCTGCGACAGGTCGGCATGGGGGCGGCGATGGTGGCCACGCTCGAGACCGAGGCACGCGCCCTCAAATGCCGCGTGATTTATCTGCTAACCGCGTCCGATACGCGCCTCTTCGGCCGGCTCGGCTATACCGCTTGCGCGCGCGGCGACGTGCCGGAAGCGGTCCGCGCCAGCCGACAATTCGCCGCGCTCTGTCCGCCAAGCGCGGTCGCGATGGTCAAGCACATCGGCTAGATCGACCCCGGTACCGGCCGTGATAGGGTCGAATCGGTCTTGCCCGCCGTGCTCCTGTCATGCCCACTCTGCGCGATGTGATCGCCGGCCCCTGGCGCGCCGTGCTCGTGCTCGGCGTCACCGAGATTCTGGCCTGGGGCACGATCTTCTATCCGCCGGTCTTGACCGTGCCGCTGATCGCGCACGAGCGCGGCTGGTCGATGAGCTTTGCCATGGGCGGCTTCTCGCTCGCGCTGCTCACGGCGGGCCTCGTGTCGCCACGCGTGGGCTTGCTGATCGACCGGCACGGCGGACATCGGGTCATGTCCGTCGGCTCTCTCCTCGCCGCGTTTGGTCTCGCCCTGATCGTCTACGCCGACCATCCTGCCGCTTATCTCGCGGTCTGGATGCTGCTCGGCGTCGCGACCGCTGCAACCCTGTACGATCCGGCCTTTGCCACGCTCGGTCGTATTTTTGGGGCCGGGGCAAGACGCCCGATCACCGCGCTTACGCTTGCAGGCGGCTTCGCCTCGACCGTGAGCTGGCCCGTGACCCATCTTCTGCTCAACGCCGTCGGATGGCGCGGCACCTATCTCGTCTATGCCGCCGTGCTCGCATTGGTCGCAGCGCCGCTCCACGCGTTTGCCTTGCCGCGCACCCGCGCCGGCGCAGCCGCGCGGTCCGACCAGCCGGCGCAAGCGCCGATCACCGTGCTGCCGCCGACCGGTTGGCCGTTCCTGCTGGTGGCGGCAGCGTTTGCCGCTTACGCCTTCGTGCCGTCGGGCCTGTCCGCGCATCTGCTCGCCATCTTCGCGCGCGCCGGCATCGACGCGGTGACGGTAGTGGCGATCGGCGCGCTGTTCGGGCCGGCGCAGGTCGCGGCGCGCATTTGCGAGCTCATGGTCGCGCGCCGCGTCCATCCGCTTTTCGTCGCGCGCTTCGCGGTCGCAATGCTGCTGGCGGCTTTCGCGTTGCTCGCGCTGTTCGGACTAGGCGTTGCGACCGCCGCCGCGTTCGCGGTGATGTTCGGCATGGCAAACGGGCTGCTCACCATCGCCCGCGGCGCGGTGCCGCTCGCGCTGTTCGGCGCGGCCGGCTACGGTCACCTCATGGGCCGCATCGGCGGCCCTTATTTGGTCATGCAGGCGGTCGCCCCGCTCGTGCTCGCCTTCGTTGCGGAACGAACGGCCGATCCAACCGTGCTTGCGGTGGTCGCTGGCTTTGCTGCGATATCGTTCATCGGCTTCGTCGCCATGCGCCGGCCGCGTCCCGACAAGCCGGGATCTCGCGTGTCGTAGCGAGCACGCGGCGTCCGCGCTTACTGCTCGTTGTCCCCGCCGTCGTCGTCGAAGCCGAAGTCGTCGTCGTCGAAGTCATCCGCACCTTGATCGTCCGGCTCGTCGTCATTGCCGCGATCGTCGAGCGCGCCATAGTTGCGGCTGGCGGTGTCCTCGCCGGACGAGCGTGTGCGTCCGATATCGCCCACCCCGGCCTCGCGCGCGAGTTCGCCGCTGCCGCTCCAGGGAGATGATCCGCTCGCGCCCGATGCTGGATCGAAGGCGGCTTGTGCGCCTTGCGGGTGGCCCATCAAGGAGCGAATGCTGTTCATGAGCAGTGAGCCACCGATCACACCGGCCGCGGCTGCGGCCGCCGTGCCGAGAAACGAGCCGCCGGGTGCCCCGGGAGCCCCCGCCGGGGCGGGGGCCATCGGCGCTTGCGTTCCAGAATTCCAGACAGGCGATGCGGGGGCCGATGGGGGTGCCGCCTCGGCCGACCGCACGGTGGGGACCGAGCCACGACCCGGTTTGCCGAAAAGGCTTTCACGCATCCCGCCGAGAAAGCTGGTATCGCGTGGCTCCGTGTCGCTCGCGCCCGCGCCCTCGAGCTCGCGGATGCGTGCGTCCGCCCGCTTGAGCGCTTCGTCCTGCACCAGCACGGTCTGCACCAACGCGTAAGGGGCATTGGGGGCTTGCCGCAAGCCATCCCTGATCAGGCGTTCGGCCTCGGGATCGCGTTGCGCGTCCTCCAGCGTCGCCAGGCGGTCGAACAGTTCGATGACGAGATTGCGTTCCTCTGGGGTCATTGGTCGTCTCCTTCCTCCATGACGACTGGAGTCATGTATGCAATGCCCGTGAAAGCGGAATGATGGCCTGCCACAAAAAAGAGCTTGCGGGTTTTTCCTTCATCCGGCCAGTGGGATGCACCGACTGGAGTGGTCAGGCCAATGCCACGCCGTGGGCCGCGAGCGTCGCCGGAAAGGCATCGCCGGCGAAAAACGCGTATTCCTTCTCTCTCAGCGTCGTCAGCGGATCGAGCCGCTGCAATTCGGCGTCGACGAAGCCCGGATGACACATGACGACGCTGCCATCGGGCAGCCGATCGAGGAAGCGCGGGAACAGTGCCGCGAAATCCGCTTGCTGGTCGAATTCGTAAGTGCCGGCGAACGCCGGATTGGTGCGCAACCCGCGGGCCGCGGCCCGGCGGCGAAATCGTGAGCTCAACAGATCGAGGAACAGCCCCTTGTAGTCAGCCAATCTCTGCGTGAACGGCACCGCCCGCCCGCATTGGCGCACCCACGCATCGGGCGCGGTGCGCGAAACGACCTCGAGCACGGCATCGCTGATTTGCGGGAACAGATGCACGTGATGATGGCCGTCGACGAAATCGGGGACGCGCTCGAACGTGTCGAGAAACCTGTGCATCTGAGCGGTGATTTCGCCAACGAGCGCGTCGTGGTCGAGCCGGTACGTGAGAGCGAGCCGCGCCGTCGTCGCGAGCGGCGGGAAGGTGCCTTCCCGCAGCGGTTTGAATCCTTTGCTCAATGGGCGAAAGGGCGCGGTGAATGTCAGGTGCAGGCCGATCGCCACGCGCGGTGCGGCGGAATTGAGCACATCGAGGGCAGCGGCTTCCGAGCGCTGAAAGCTCGGCGCCACTACGAGCGCCGAAGTGGCGTTGAGGCGTCCGCGCACCACGAGGTCGCGGATTGCAGTATTGACGGCTGTGGCAATGCCGTAGTCGTCCGCGCACAGCCAGATGCGGCGTTCAGATTGGCTCATTCCGCGGCCGGGCGCGCCTGCGCTTCGCCGGCGGCACTCTCGGCCGTCTTGAGCGTGTGCTCGGCCACGAAATAGACGGGGCGCGCTTTGATCTCGGACAGGATCTTGCCGATATATTCGCCCATGATTCCGATCATGATGAGCTGCACGCCGCCGAGCACCATCAGGCCAACGATCACCGAAGGATAGCCGGGGACCGACTCGCCGAACACGAAGGTCTCGATCAGGATTTGCACCCCGAAGATGAACGCCGCGGCCGCTAGTAGGAGCCCGAGCAGGCTCGCGAGCCGCAGAGGCGCGACCGAGAACGAGGTGAGGCCCTCGATCGAAAGTCCGATCAGCGAATAGAGATTCCAGGTCGTGCGGCCGTGGATGCGTTCGGCCGGTTCATAGTCGACGCGGATTTGGCGGAATCCGATCCAGCTCGCCAGCCCCTTGAAGAACCGGTTGCGCTCGGGAAGCTGCTTGAGGGCTGCGGCCGCGCGCGGCGACAGCAGACGGAAGTCGCCCGCGTCCGCGGGGATTTTCTGCCGCGCTCCCCAGTTGATCAGCGAGTAGAAGGCCTTGACCCCGAGCCGACGTAGCCACGGCTCGCTCGCGCGATGCGCCTTGGCCGTGTAGACCACGTCATATCCCTCGTCGAGCCAATAGCCGACGAGCTTTTCCACCAGTGCCGGCGGATGTTGTCCGTCGCCGTCCATGAATAGGACGGCGCCGAGGCGGGCATGATCCAGGCCGGCGAGAAGCGCCGCTTCCTTGCCGAAGTTGCGCGATAGCGCGATGACCTGGATATCGAGACTGTCGGCCGGTAGTTCGCGCGCGGCGGAGAGCGTCCCGTCGCGGCTGCCGTCGTCCACGTAGACGACCTCGGTGGCGAGGCCGCGTGCCGCCTTGAGCGCGCGGGCGACTTGGACGATGCGGGCGTGCAGCGTGGCGAGGTTATTTGCCTCGTTGAACAACGGAACAACGATCGAAAGCCCTGTGTCTGCCCAGCCGCGCGAACGCCCCGCAGTGCCGCCGACTCGGGTCATCGCATCTGCAACCATGGACCGCCTGTTGAGCCTTTCCGCTGCCCGCGGTTATAGCCCAAGCATGCGCGCCTGTCGCGCAGGTGGGCTGGCAAGCCGCGCAGGCGCCTCGGCGCGGCGGTCGGGACGTGCTAAGCGGAAACCGCCATGAGGCTCCCCGCGCCGTTCGACCATCTCCAACGCCGCCTCGCGCAGGCGTGGCAAGAACGCGCGGTCACCCTCAAGGCGGCGAGTTTTGCGCTTGTGGGCGTGGTCAATACCGTCGTCGACTATGGGGTGTTCCTCGCCGCCTATTACCTTGTGAACCTGCCGCTCATCCCCGCCAACGTGCTCGCCTGGCTCGTCGCCGTTTCCGGCTCGTATGTGATGAATTGCTACATCACCTTTGCCGCCGAGTCCGGCCGACAGTTGCGCTGGCGTGCCTATGGTGCCTTCGTTGCATCGGGTGTCGCCGGGATGATCACCAACACGGCGGTCCTGGTGGTGGCATCGCTTTGGATCCCGGTTCCGGCGGCGAAGCTCTTGGCGATCGCGGCAAGCTTCGTGGTCAATTTCTCGCTCTCGCATTTCGTCGTATTCAGGTCGCGCGCAGGGCAGGCGGAACGATCGACCGAATGACGCAGGAACACATTCATCTGCGACGCCCGCACATGAACGCCAGGATCGGAAGCGACGTATGCGCGATGATGCGAACCTGACGACGGAGCGTCCCACATTCGTCACTCATCTCGAATGTTCGGCGACCGGCACGCGCTACGCGGCGGACGAGCCGCACAATCTCTCGCGCGCGGGCAAGCCGCTGCTGGTGCGTTACGATCTCGACGGAGTCAAAAAGGCGTTGAGCAAGGAGGCGCTGGCAGCGCGGCCGCGCGATCTATGGCGCTACCGCGAGCTGCTGCCCGTGCGTCGCGCCCGCGACATCGTCAGCCTCGGCGAGCCGCTCACGCCGATCGTGGCGTTGCCGAGGCTCGCCAAGGCACTTGGGTCCGGCGAGATCCTGGTCAAGGACGAAAGCCGGTTGCCGACCGGGTCGTTCAAGGCGCGCGGGCTTGCGATGGCGGTGTCTATGGCGAAGGCGCTCGGCGTCGCACATATGGCGATGCCCACCAACGGCAATGCAGGCGCGGCGCTCTCTGCCTATGCCAGCCGCGCCGGCATCAAAACCACGGTGTTCTGTCCCGCCGATACGCCGGAAGTGAACGTTCGCGAGATCGCGCTGCAGGGCGCGACCGTTTATCGGGTCAACGGGCTGATCGACGATTGCGGGAAGATCGTCGCCGAGGGTGCGGCGAAGGCCGGTTGGTTCGACACCTCGACGTTGAAGGAGCCGTACCGGATCGAGGGCAAGAAGACGATGGGCCTCGAGCTGGCCGAGCAGCTCGGTTGGGAACTGCCGGACGTCATCCTCTACCCGACCGGCGGCGGCACCGGCCTCATTGGCATGTGGAAGGCGTTCGCCGAGCTCGAAGCGATCGGCTTTATCGGCAGCAAGCGCCCGCGCATGGTGGCGGTGCAGGCGACTGGCTGCGCGCCCATCGTGCGCGCCTACGACGCGGGCGCGGAGCATGCGCCCCGATGGCAGGATGCGCAGACCATTGCGGCAGGCATCCGCGTGCCGCAGGCGATTGGTGACTTTCTCATCTTGCGCGCGGTGCGCGAGAGCGGCGGTTTCGCGATCGCGGTCACCGACGAGGCCATCACCGCGGCGATCGGCGAGGTCGCGCGCGCGGAAGGGCTTTTGCTGTGCCCGGAGGGTGCCGCGACCTATGCTGCGCTCAAAGCCGCCCTGGCCGATGGGCGGATTGGCCGCCACGAGCGGGCGATGCTGTTTAATTGCGCCACCGGGCTCAAATATCCGCTGCCGGCGAGCGAGCGCACCCTCGACCGCTCGCGGCCGATCGATTTCGCTGCGCTGTCATAGCCACGCCTCGTGCCGCGCTGGAACGGGGGAGCAACCATCAGCAAGCTGCGCCGGCGATGATTATCGCGACAGCCTGAGGCCTGCCTCGAGCTTCGCGTAGAGCGGATCGGCGCTGGAGAAGACGTAGCCGAGATCCGCGACGACGACGGTCTCGGCGCCCTTCTCCCTCAGCAACGTCGCGAGCTCGTGCACGTGCTTGGGCGGGCAGTGCAGCGTGAGCATGCCCGAGGAGGTCGGCCCGCCGAACGGGGTCTCGACGCCGAAACGGCGCTTGGCCTCGGCGATCAGCGCATCGTCACAGCGCGGAAAGCGGGTGCGCACCTCGCGGAAGGCGCCGGCGCGCGCCTGCGCTGCGATCCGATCAAGCATCCCGCGCGCAGCCGTGCGCTCGGCCGCGCCCCATTTCGCTGCGCGCGCCGCGACCAGATTTGCCTGCGAGCGCAGAATCACGCCGTCGTCGACGACCTTGAGGCCATTGGCGGCCAGCGTTGCGCCGGTGGTCGTGATGTCGATGATGAGCTCGGCGGTGCCGGCCGCGGGCGCCGCTTCGGTCGCGCCCGAGCTTTCCACGATCCGGTAGTCGGTCACGCCGTGCCGGGAAAAGAAGTCGCGCGTGAGATTCACGTATTTGGTCGCAACGCGCATCTTGCGTTCGTGCTTGAGGCGAAAAGCGATCGCGACATCGTCGAGATCGGCCATGCTGTGCACGTCGATCCATGCTTGCGGCACCGCGACCGCCACATTGGCGTGGCCGAAGCCCAAGCCGTCGACCAGCACGACGTGCCGATCCGCGTCCGGTATTTTCTCGCGCACCAAATCTTCGCCGGTGATGCCGAGATGCACGGCGCCCTGCGCCAAGAGATCGACGATCTCGTCCGCCGCGAGATACGCCACCTCGATGCCGGGCAGATCGGCGATGGTGCCGCGGTAGTCGCGCGCTCCGCGCGGCTTGACGAGCTCGAGCCCGGCGCGCGCAAAGAACGCTTCCGCGTTCGCCTGCAGGCGCCCTTTCGCCGGCACCGCGATGACGAAGGGCGCGCTCACGGCTTGCCCCGCAACGCCGCCAGCCGCTCGATCCACACTGCAAATCCGACGGCGGAAATCGCCCGAGCGCTGCCGAGCCGCGTCAGTAATCCGTCATAGCGCCCGCCGGCCACCAGCGGGCCGTTCGCTTGTGCGCGCGGGTCGTGGAGCTCGAACACGACGCCGGTGTAATAGTCGAGGCCGCGGCCGAAGGCGGTGGAGAAGTGAATGCGGGACACGTCGATGCCACCGGCTGAAAGCGCGCGGGTGCGGCTCTCGAACAGCTCGAGCGCGGGCTTAAGTGCGATCTTGGCCTCGCGCGCAAAGGCGTGGAGCTTGGCCGCGGCCTCCTGAGGATCGCCGGCGATGGCGAGAAATTTTTCGATCAGCGCGCGGGTCTGCTGCGGCAGCGAGGCCTGCGCACCGAGCGCCGCTTGCTCGAGAAAATGGTCGGCAATCTCGCTGACCGAACGTCCGCCGACCGCGCTGATGCCTGCAATCGAAAGCAAATCGGTGACGAGTGCATGCGCCCCTTTGGGATCGGCGCCGGCAAGCGCGGCGAG
>CBFGVM010000130.1:0-10316 GCA_965652015.1 uncultured Alphaproteobacteria bacterium | reverse complement strand
AACGGCGGCTTCGCGACCGCGACGGGCGCGAGCACCACCGCGAGCGGCTTGTTCGCAACCGCGACCGGCCAGAACAGCTTGGCCAACGGCACCCAGCGACCGCAACCGGCTGGCAAAGCTCCGCGAACGGTTTCGGCGCGACCGCGACCGGCGCGAGCAGCACCGCGAACGGCGCGGACGCGACCGCAACGGGCCAGAGCAGCACCGCGAACGGCTTCGGCGCGACCGCGACCGGCCATGCCAGTTTCGCGAATGGCTCCTCCGCCACGGCGACGGGCCAGAGCAGCTTCGCGAACGGCAGCAACGCCACCGCCACGGGCCAGAACAGCACCGCTGAGGGCCCGACCGCGAGCGCGTTCGGCCAGAACAGCACCGCGAACGGCGGACGAGCGACCGCGATCGGCCAGAGCAGCACCGCGACCGGCGCCTTCGCGACCGCGACGGGCCAGTTCAGCACCGCGAACGGCACCAACGCCACCGCAGTGGGCCAGAACAGCACCGCCAACGGCGCGACCGCGAGCGCCTTCGGGCAGGCCAGCGTCGCCAACGGCAGCGCCACCACCGCCATCGGCCAGGCGAGCCTCGCGAGCGCCACCGGCGCGACTGCGGTCGGTGCGAGTGCGCAAGCAACCGCGGCCGGCGCGGTTGCGGTCGGCAACAACGCCGCTGCTACCGGCATCAACGCTATCGCGATCGGGTCAGGCGCTACGGCGACCGGCTCGATCGCGGTCGGCGCTTTGGCAAGCGCCGCCAATGGCGGCGCCGCCTTCGGCGACGGCGCAATCGCCACCGGCAGCAATGCCACAGCGGTCGGCCCCGGCGCCTCGGCGACGTTTGCCAATTCGAGCGCCTTCGGCAATGGCGCCGCCGCGACCGCCGCCAATCAGATGGCGTTCGGCACGGCCTCGAACACGTACCGCATGCCCGGCCTCACCTCGGCGGCGAGCCTCGCCGCGCAATCGGGGCCGACGATGTTCGTCACCACGGACGCCAATGGCAACCTGGCAACGGCGAATTTCAGCCCGCAGAGCATCAATCAACTCAGCGCCAATGTAGCCTTGCTCCAGGAGAACCTGCAGCATGGATTGAACCAGGCCTACGAGGGCACCGCGGTCGCGATCGCCATGGGCGGCTCATGGCTGCCGGACAACAAGCGCTTCGCGATCACCACCAACTGGGGCAATTTCCGCGGGACCAACGCCATGAGCCTCGTGGCCCAGGTGCGGATCAGCCCCAACGTGGTGGCGAATGCTGGATTCGCCGGCGGATTTCAGTATGGGGGCGTCGGCAGTCGGGCCGGTCTGACCTTCGCGTGGTAGGGGTCGCGTCGCACGCGCGAGTCCCGCATTCGCCATAATTCGCAGGGCGGATTAGCGTAGGGTCATCGGCCGTTCGGACACGAGCCCGGCGGCACCCGAGCGCGTGAAATCGTCATCGCCGCAATACGCTTCGCTGTTGCGCCCAACGTGTCGAGATTCGCGTGATAGCACGCCATACACGACTCGGTTCTCGGGCCCGCCTGCTGGCGGTGGGCGTTGTCGTTTTGATAAGCGTGACGGCGGGCGCCATCATTGTGATGGGCTGGCCGGCGGCCGAGGCGCAGGCGCCGAAGCAGCAGCCGGCGCCCAAGCAGCAGCCGCAACAGCAACCGCCGGCGCCGAAGCCCGCGCAGATCGATCGCAACGGCGTGCTGATTCTCATCCGCTCGACGCTGCTCGCCCTCGACCAGGCAAACAAGACCGGCAACTACACGGTCTTGCGCGACCTCGGCTCGCCGGATTTTCAGGCCAACACCGCGGCGCAGCTTGCCGACATCTTCGCCCAGCAACGCCGCGACAACATCGACCTGTCCGGGGTGGCGGTGATCGAGCCGCAGCTTACGCTGCTGCCGCAGATCGAAGCGAACGGCATGATGCATATGGCGGGCTTCTTTCCGTCGGTGCCGACGCAGGTGAATTTCGAGTTGCTCTACGCGCCAGTGGGCGGGCGCTGGAGGTTGTTCGGGCTTTCGGTCTCATTCGGCCAAGCGGCGCCGGCCGCGCCGCAGCCGCCTGCCGCCCCGCAGGCGACCGCGCCCGCGGCGCCCAAGGCCAATCCTCCCGCTGCGCCGAAGCAGTGATATGCTACCCATTGTCTTTGGCACTGACCCCTCCACCGTCATTGCCGGGCTTGACCCGGCAATCCATCCTGTTGAATGAAGCGCTTCTTTCGATGGATGCCCGGGTCAAGCCCGGGCATGACGAATCGAAGACAACCGCCGGGCTATGGGAGCACCCTTGTTTGTGCTCGATGCACCGCGCCGCGAGGCCGACCGCCAATGCTGCCCGTCTCAGCCCTGAAATCGATGCGCGTGATGTTCGCGACCCCCTGCTACATTTCCGGGGTCAGCATGAACTATGTCGCGAGCATATTCAGCCTGGCCACTCGCCGTGATTATGGATTCCGCGCTCCCGGGCACACGCAGCCAAGCTTGCGCAGGCTGCGTACACTTGCCTGCGCTGCCCGCGCCCCGGATGATGAGTCAGAATTAGGCGGGTTACTCCGCGGCCTCCAGCGGCACCCGTTTGTCCGCCTTCTGAATCGCCGCGAGCTCGTGCTCGACGTGGCGTGAGAACACGAATTCGGCCGGACGCTGGCCGTCGAGCGGAATCTCCGGCGCCATCGGCCCTTGCGTGCGCGGGCCGAACATGGCGACCCTGAGCGCCTGCCAAGGGTGCGACATCGTCGCTTCCGCCGCGGTCGGCTCATAGCCGCAATGCGCCATGCAGTTCGCGCACTTTTCGTATCGGCCGGTGCCGTAGGAATCCCAATCCGTGGTCTCCATCAATTCACGGAAGGTTTTGGCGTAGCCTTCGCCCAGCAGATAGCAAGGCTTCTGCCAACCGAAAATGTTGCGCGTCGGCATGCCCCACGGCGTGCAGTGATAGGTCTGGTTGCCGGCAAGAAAATCGAGAAAGAGGTTCGAGTGAACGAAATTCCAGTTCTTGCCCTTGCCCATGCTGAAGATCCGGCGGAACAGCTCCTTGGTCTTTCTGCGGCTGAGGAAATGTTCCTGGTCCGGCGCGCGCTCGTACGCGTAACCGGGCGAAATCGACACGCCAACATCGAGCTCCCTGCAGTAATCGAGGAACGCCGCGACGTCTTCGGCCGGATGGCCGTCGAAGATCGTGGCGTTGATGTTGACGGTAAAGCCCTTGGCCTTGGCGGCCTTGATCGCTGACACGGCGCGGTCGAATACGCCGGGCTGGCAGACGGACTTGTCGTGATGCTCGCGCAGCCCGTCAAGGTGCACGGAGAAGAAGAGATAGGGCGAGGGCTCGAACAGATGCAGCTTCTTCTCGAGCAGAAGCGCGTTCGTGCAGAGCGAGACGAACTTCTTCTTGGCGACCAGGCCCTTCACGATTTCGCCCATCTCGCGATGGATCAGCGGCTCGCCGCCGGGGATTGCTACCATCGGCGCGCCGCATTCGTCGGCGGCGTCGAGGCACTCCTTGACCGTCAGCCGGCGGTTGAGGATCGGATCGGGATAGTCGATTTTGCCGCAGCCGACGCAAGCGAGATTGCAACGAAACAGCGGCTCCAGCATCAGCACGAGCGGGTAGCGTTTGCGCCCCAAGAGTTTCTGCTTGAGGATGTAGGCGCCAATACGCATTTCCTTGAAAAACGGGACTCGCATTCTGTCTGCTTCCTGTTTGCCGCCTCGGGCCTTTAAATCAAACGTTTCAACTCGTGCCCAGTTCGCGTGGTAATCGGAACTCAATATGCTCTTGCCGGCCCGGCAGTGTCGAGACTTCGACCTCGCCCAGCGTCCGCAACGTGTTGATGACGTCCTCGACCAGCACCTCCGGCGCGGAGGCGCCGGCAGTAATGCCGATGGTTTCTGCATCCTTGACCCATTCCGGCGCGAGCTGGCTGCCATCGGCGATGAGATAGCTCGGAATGCCGGCCTCGGCGCCGATTTCCCGCAGTCGATTGGAGTTGGAACTGTTCTTCGCACCGACCACGAGAATCACATCAACGTGATGACTGAGTTCCCGCACCGCCGACTGCCGGTTTTGGGTGGCGTAGCAGATGTCTCTGATCTCGGGTCCGACGATGTTGCGATATCGCCGTTCAAGCGCGGCAATGATGCCGCGGGTGTCGTCGACGCTCAGCGTGGTCTGCGTCACATAGGCGACGGGCGTGTCGGGCGGGATATCGAGCGCCTCGACGTCCGCTTCGCTCTGCACCAGCACCACCGGAGCGTCGATCTGGCCGAGCGTGCCCTCGACTTCCGGATGGCCGGCGTGGCCGACGAGAATGAGCACGCGTCCTTGCGCGACGTAGCGCTTGCCCTGGTTGTGGACCTTGGTAACCAGCGGGCAGGTCGCATCGAGTACCGGCAGCTGCCGTCCGGCCGCCTCGTTCACCACGCTTTTGGCGACGCCGTGCGCGCTGAAGATCGTTACCGCGCCCTGCGGCACCTCGGAGAGCTCTTCGACGAAAATGGCGCCCTTGGCCTTGAGGCTGTCGACGACAAACTTGTTGTGAACGATCTCGTGACGGACGTAGACCGGCGGGCCGTATTTCTCGAGCGCGCGCTCGACAATCTCGATGGCGCGTACCACACCGGCGCAGAAGCCCCGAGGTTGCGCGAGAATGACCTTGATCGCCCTGCTGGGCTGCTTTTCTCCCGCAGGCATGGCCGGTGGCCCCTTCCGAGCGGCTCGGGACTCGGTGCGGACGGCGCTTACGCCCGCGCGGTTGCGGTCATGAACCGCTCGCGGAGGACGCACCTGTGCGGCAGGGGGGATCGGCGGGGTGGGCATGATTCACACATTTTCCCACATAGATTCGCGCAGGCACAGCCCCAAAATCTTATGAATTTGCGGTTGCGTGACTTCTCGCCGCCCCGGCGAACTCGATGCCGCTTTGGGGGGTTATTCGATTTGATTGACGTTCCGGCAGTGTTCCCATGCAACCTTTAGTCGTTGTCAATGCACTGAATTGCCTGTTATGCCGCCCGCCACACCGGCCCCCATTGCTTCTGATCGGACCCCGATCGCATAGCTCCCAGGACTAGGCATGCTGCAGCAGGCGATCGTCACCATCGTCGATTATTGCACCCGCTACGCGGCGCAAGTCATAGGCATTGCGGCGCTTTTGGGCGTTGCCACGGCCATCTTTGCTGCCGGCCATTTCGCCATCGACGCCGACGTCAACAAGCTCATTTCCAAGGAACTGCCATGGCGCCAACGCGAGGTGGCGTTCGAAAAGTCATTCCCTCCCAAAGAAGAGACCATGCTGGCGGTCATCGATGCACCGACGTCGGAATTGGTCACCCAAGCGACGACGGCCCTGATCGAGAAGTTGGCCGTCCAGAAGGATCTTTTCCGCTCCATTCTCGAGGCAGGGGGAGGGCCCTTCTTCCAGAAGAATGGACTCCTGTTCTTGCCCGCCGAAGAGGTGGTCGGGCTTACCAAGAAGCTCGCGGAAGCCAAGCCGCTGATCCAGACGCTGGCGCAGGATTCCAACCTGCGCGGCCTGACCACCGCGCTCAATTACGGACTGATCGGCGTGCGCATGAACCACTACACGCTCGACGATTTCTCCGGCACATTGAACATGGTCTCGGACACGCTGGATGAGGCCATCGCGGGGCGTTTCGCAAGCTTCTCCTGGCGCGCCATGCTCAACGGTCGGCCGCCGAAACCGGACGAGCGGCGCCGCTTCATCGAGATCCGGCCGGTGCTCGACTATGCCGCGCTCATGCCGGGCAAGGCGGCGACCGATGCCATTCACCAGGCGGCGGCCGATTTGGATATCGGCGGGAAGTATGGCGCCACAGTACGGCTCACCGGTCCGGTCGCAATCGCCGACGAGGAATATGCCACGTTGGAGGAGGGCGCATACGTCAATACCGCGGTGACGATCGTCGTGGTGCTGACCATCCTTTGGCTCGCCTTGCGCTCGTTTGGGATCATTCTGGCGGTTGCCATTAGCCTATTGGTTGGCCTTTTCATGACCGCTGCGATCGGCTTGGCCATCGTGGGCGCGGTCAACCTGATTTCGATTGCCTTTGCGGTCCTGTTCATTGGACTAGGGGTCGACTTCGGCATTCAGTTCAGTGTGCGCTACCGTGCCGAACGTCACGACGTCGACAATCTCCATGAGGCGTTGATCAACACTGCGAGCCATGTCGGTGCGCCGCTGACGCTTGCCGCGGCGGCAACCGCGGCGGGCTTTCTGTCGTTCCTTCCGACCGACTACAAGGGGTTGTCCGAGCTCGGCCTGCTCGCAGGGCTCGGGATGATCATCGCATTTCTGACCAGCATTACGCTCATTCCCGCGCTGCTGACGGTCTTGCGGCCGCCCGGTGAACCGAAAGAACTGGGTTTCAAAAGCTTGGCGCCGGTCGACCGCTTTATGGAGCGGCATCGAATCCCCATTATTGTCGGTACGGGCCTCGTCGTCGCCGCCGGTCTGCCGCTGCTGTATTGGCTGCAGTTCGACTTCAATCCGCTCAACCTGAGAAGTCCCCAGGCCCAATCAGTTGCCACCTTCCTGGAGCTGCGAAGCGATCCCGCCATTGGAGCGAGTTCGATTTTTGTGCTGGCGCCGAACAAGGAAGCGGCCCAAGCCGACGTGGAGAAGCTCTCCAAGGTAGCCGAGGTTTCCAGCGTAAAGACGATTGAAAATTTCATTCCGGATGAGCAGCAGCCCAAGCTTGCGGCCATCCGCCAACTCGCCACCGTGCTCAATCCTGTGCTGCGGCCGGACCCCAACAAGAAGCCGCCGACCGACGCCGATAACGTTGCCGCGCTCAAATCCGCGGTCGACGCTTTGAAGCAATCAGTTGGGAACCAAACCGGGCGTGGTGCCGTCGCGGCCAAGCGCTTGGCGGATGATCTCGCCAAGCTCGCCAGCGGGGATGAAGCGCTGCGGGCTCGCGCGCAAGCAGCCATGGTGTCTCCGCTCAGTACGGCGCTCGACGAGCTGCGAAACTACCTGCAGGCGCAGCCGGTCACGCTTGAAACCTTGCCCCCCGAAATCGCGCACGAGTGGGTCACGCAAGACGGGCGCTATAAGGTGGAAATCCTGCCCAAAGGCGATCCGACCGACAACGAAACGTTGCGCCACTTCGCCCGTGCGGTGCAGGCGGTCGAACCGAATGCCACCGGCGGCCCGATTGCGATTCTGGAGTCCGGGCGTACCGTGGTCCGGGCATTCTATGAAGCCGGCTTTTGGGCGCTCGCCTCCATCATAATTCTGCTCTGGATCGTGTTGCGTCGCTTCGGCGACGTACTGCTCACCATCATTCCATTGCTGATGGCGGGCGTCGTGACCATGGAGTTGATGGTCCTCCTGGGCATGAAGCTCAACTTCGCCAACATCATCGCGCTGCCGTTGCTGCTCGGCGTCGGCGTGGCCTTCAAGATCTATTACATCATGGCGTGGCGAGCCGGCCAAACCGACCTTCTGCAGTCGAGTCTGACGCGCGCCGTGATGTTCAGCGCGCTCACCACAGCGACCGCGTTCGGCAGCCTATGGCTCTCGAGCCATCCCGGCACCTCGAGCATGGGCAAGTTGATGGCGCTGGCGCTCGTCACCACCATGGCGGCGGCGGTGCTGTTTCAGCCGGTTCTGATGGGGCCGCCGCGCGAGCCGAAGCCAAAGAGGTTCAAGCGCCGTATCGGTGCGGGCGCCGCCGCGGCTCGCTCTCAGGAGCCGGTCGCTGCCGGCGCCGAGAGGTCGACATAGACCTGCCCGTCCTTCACCTCGGTCCGGAACGTCTTGAGGTCGGTGCAGCAGGGCGGTTGCACGACTTTCCCGGTAGGCACGTGAAACGCCCCGAAATGCAGCGTGCACTCGATGACGTCGCCTTCCAGAATGCCGTCGCCGAGATCGGCCATGGCGTGGGTGCAATACGCCTCGGTGGCGTAGAACGTGCCGTCGATGTTGTAGACGGCTATGCGCTCGTCGCCCACCTCGAAGCTCTTGACGCTGCCGGGCGCAAGATCGGCGGCCGCGCAGACTGGAACGGGATTTTCTGCCATGGCTCGATACGCGCGAAGGAGACAAGTGCTTTAGCGGGCCTCGTGAAAAGTTCAATAGGGAGATCGTTGGCTCCGGTTGCGAGGCCATGCGGGCCGAATTGACCCCGTTTTGCACTGACCTGTACGGTGATGGCAGGCGAAAGCCCCAGCCCGTTCGAGGAAAACCCATGGCCCAGCTCGACCACCTGATCGAAGAGCTCGTCACTGCAAACCGCATTCTCGCCCGTGAGGGCGTGGTGGATTCCTTCGGCCATGTCAGTGTGCGCCATCCGGATAATCCGCAACGCTACCTGCTGTCGCGTTCGCGCGCGCCCGACTGCATCGAGAAGGGCGATATCATGGAGTTCACCCTCGACGGCACGCCGGTCGATCCTCGCGGTCGCGCGCCGTATCTCGAGCGATTCATCCACGGCGCTTTATACGAGGCGCGGCCCGACATCATGTCGGTCGTGCACAATCACAGCGAAAGCGTCATCCCGTTCGGGGTGACCGGCAAGAAGATCAGGCCGATTTTCCATATGGGCGCATCGATCGGCCACGATGTGCCGGTCTGGGATTCGCATGACCGTTTCGGGGATACCGCCTTGCTGGTCGACAACATGGACATGGGCCGCGACTTGGCAAAGCACATCGGCGCGGGTGCGACCGCGCTGATGCGCGGCCACGGGGCGACCGTGGCAGGCAAGACGCTGCGGCTGGCGGTCTATATTTCAGTCTATCTCGAGGTCAATGCGCGGCTGCAAAAGCAGGCCATGGACATGGGCGAGGTCAAATTCCTGACCGCCGGCGAGGTGGACAAGGTGGCCGAACGCACGGGGCCCTATGGCATCAATCGGGCCTGGGAGAATTGGTGCCGGCGCGCCGGCCGGCCGTTCCAGGCGGACCAGGGCTGAGGCGCAGCGCCGCACCGAACGCAACGTGGGCATCATCGGCGGCGTATCGCGTAACGGTGTGCTAATAGGCGGGACGCGGGCCGGGCAAACGGATCAACCGTGCCGGGCAAGAGTGCACCGCGGAAGGGGACGACCCATGGCTGCCGTGCCGGTTGAGCGCATTGACGCAGCTGCGCCGAGCGCCGCCTCCGCCATTCTGGTCGTCGACGATATCGTCAAGCGCTTCGAGACTCCGGACGGCGTCCTTACCGCACTCGACCACGTTTCGCTCAGCGTCGCGCCGGGCGAATTCGTCGGCGTGATCGGTCCCTCCGGCTGCGGGAAATCGACCTTGTTCAACGTCATCGGGGGCCTGCTCGACGGCTACGAGGGCACGGTCAAGGTCGCGGGGGAACGGGTGCGCGGACCTCACCGCGCGATCGGCATGATCTTCCAGGAAGAGTCGACCTTCCCCTGGCGCACCGTGATCGACAACGTGGCCTTCCCGCTGGAGATCGCGGCTTTGCCGAAGGCCGAGCGCTACGAGCGGGCGCGGCACTTTGTGAAGCTCGTCGGCCTCGACGGCTTCGAGCGCCGCTATCCCGCGGAGCTGTCGGGAGGTATGCGGCAGCGCGTATCGATGGCGCGGACCTTGGCGGCCCAACCCAAGATTCTCTTGATGGATGAACCCTTCGCCTCACTCGACGAGCAGACCCGGCTTCTCCTCGGCGACAAGGTTCTGCAGATTCAGCAGCAGCTCAAGCAGACGACGCTGCTCATCACCCACAACATCACCGAGGCGGTGCAGCTCTCGGACCGCATCGTGGTGATGACCTATCGCCCGGGCAAGGTGAAGCGGGTGGTGGAGATCGCGCTACCGCGTCCGCGCAGCTCCGAGATCGTTTCGAGCGAGGCGTTCGGGCGATACGTGGCGCAGATCTGGAGCGATCTGCGCGAGGAGGCGAGCCGCGGGCTCATCGACGAGGAGAGCAGAAAGTTGCAGGAAGCCGGGACGCGATGACTGCCGCGACGCTTGCCAAGAACAGATATTTCCCGGCCACGGTCGGCCTGATCTCGTTTGTCGTCTTCATCGCGCTGATCGAGCTCTTCATTCGCGTCGGCCTCATCAACCGCTTCATCGTGCCGCTGCCCTCGGAGATCATCGCTGCGTTTCCCCGCGTGATTGTCGAGGAGCACGTGCTCGATCGTTTCCTGCTCACCGCCGGCGAAGCCTTCTCCGCCAGCATCCTGGTCACCATTTTCGGGGTTGCGGGCGGGGTCATGCTCTACCGTTATCATTTGCTGCGCCTCGCCACCGAGACCTGGGTCGCGGCGATTGCGGCAGCGCCGCTGGTGCTGATGTATCCGCTCTATCTCGTGATCTTCGGCAGGAGCGCGCTCACCATCG
>CBFGVM010000129.1:0-10318 GCA_965652015.1 uncultured Alphaproteobacteria bacterium | reverse complement strand
ACGAACATGTAGCCGAGCTGCGAGCAGGTCGAATAGGCGACGATGCGCTTGATGTCGTTCTGCGCCACGCCAATCGTCCCGGCAAAAAACGCGGTGGTCCCGCCGATGAAGATGACGAAGCTCTGCGCCTGCGGCGCCAGGTCGAACAGCGGCGACAGGCGCGCCACCATGAACACGCCGGCCGTCACCATGGTGGCGGCGTGAATGAGCGCGGATACCGGCGTCGGACCCTCCATGGCGTCCGGCAGCCAGGTGTGCAGCAGGAACTGCGCCGATTTGCCCATCGCTCCCATGAACAACAGCAAGCAAATCAGCGTCAGCGCATCCACATTCCAGGAGAGGAAGTGAATCGACTTGCCGGTGAGCGCGGGCGCCTGCGCAAAGACGGTGTCGAAATCGATCGCGCCAGTCATCAGGAAGGTGGCGAAAATGCCGAGCGAGAAACCGAAGTCGCCCACCCGATTGACGATGAACGCCTTGATCGCGGCCGCGTTGGCCTCCGGCTTGTGGTACCAGAAGCCGATGAGCAGGTAGCTCATCAGGCCGACCCCCTCCCAGCCGAAGAACAGTTGCACGAGGTTGTCGGCCGTCACCAGCATCAGCATGGCGAAGGTGAACAACGATAAATAGGAGAAGAAACGCGGCCGGTACGGATCCTCCTCCATGTAGCCGATGGAGTAGAGATGCACGAAGGCGGAAATGGTCGTGACGACGACGAGCATCACCGCGGTCAGCGTATCGATGCGCAGCGCCCAGTCGACCTTGAGATCGCCGGAGATGAACCAGGCAAAGAGCTCCACGCGGCTGTCGTGGTGCCCGAATCCGACGTCGACGAACGCCAGCCACGACAGCAGCATGGAGGCGAATAGGAAAACCGTGGTCACCAGTTCGGCGGAACGGGAGCCCGCGGCCGGCGGCTGCAGCGGTTGCGGCTCGCTGTGCGAGGCATCGCGAGCGGCGTGCGCACCGTGCGGAGACGGCGCCGCGCGCGGATGGCTCTCCTCGACCGGACCGTGGGCGTGATTCTGCGCGCCGACATCAGGCGATCCGCCGGGGTGACGGGCGCGCGCCCCGGCGAGCGCGATGAGCGCCGCGATGACAGCGCCGAGGAGCGGCAGGAAAACGATCGCGTAATACACGCTCAGCCCTTCATCAAATTGATGTCCTCGACGGCGATCGAGCCGCGATTGCGGTAGTACGCGACCAGAATGGAGAGCCCGATGGCCGCCTCCGCCGCCGCAACGGTCAGCACCAGCAAGGCATAGACCTGGCCGACGAGGTCACCGAGAAAGGCCGAAAAGGCGATGAGATTGATGTTGACCGCGAGCAGGATCAGTTCGATCGACATCAGGATGATGATGACGTTCTTGCGGTTGAGAAAAATGCCGAAGATGCCGATCGTGAACAAGATCGCCGCGACCGTGAGATAATGGCCTAGGCCAATGGTCATGCCGTTCCTTCGACTTCTCTACAGGCCCTGGCCCGGCCGGACCTTGACGATTTCGATGGCGGTCGCCTTGGTGCGCGCAATCTGGTCGGCGATGTTCTGTCGCTTGACGTAAGGCTTGTGGCGCAGCGTCAGCACGATCGCTCCGATCATGGCCACCAAGAGCACCATGCCGGCCGCTTGGAAGAAATAGACGTAGCGCGTGTAAAGCACCTGCCCCAGCGCTTCGGTATTGAGCGCGCTCCCAGCCGGCGGAATCGGCGCCGCGATCGTTTGCTGAACATTGGGACCGATGGTCCAGCCGATCAAAACCAGCACCAGCTCGATGAGGAGAATGCCGCCGAGCAAGGCGCCGATCGGCAAGTACTGTAGGAAGCCATGACGCAGCTCGGCGAAATCGACGTCGAGCATCATCACCACGAACAGGAATAGCACCAGCACCGCGCCGACATAGACGATGATGAGGATCATCGCCAGGAACTCCGCTCCCAGGAGGATGAACAACGCTGCAGCATTGACGAAGGCGAGAATGAGATACAGCACGGAATGTACGGGATTTCTGGCCGCGATGACCATCACGGCAGCGGCGATGCAGACGCCGGAGAACAGATAGAAGAACAGCGCGGGGAAGATCATTCCGCGGCCTCACCGGTACGGCGCATCGAGCGCGATGTTCTTGGCGATCTCGCGCTCCCAGCGGTCGCCGTTGGCAAGCAGCCGCTCTTTGTCGAAGTAAAGCTCCTCGCGCGTTTCGGTCGCGAATTCGAAATTTGGGCCCTCGACGATGGCATCGACCGGACACGCCTCCTGGCACAACCCGCAATAGATGCATTTGACCATGTCGATGTCGTAGCGGGTGGTGCGGCGCGTGCCATCGTTGCGGCGCGGCCCCGCCTCGATGGTGATGGCTTGCGCCGGACAGATCGCCTCGCACAGTTTGCAGGCAATGCAGCGCTCCTCGCCGTTGGGATAACGGCGCAACGCGTGCTCGCCGCGAAAACGCGGTGAGATATGGCCTTTCTCGAACGGGTAGTTGAGCGTGGGCTTCGGCTTGAAGAAGTAGCGCAGCGCCAGCACGAACGCCGACGCGAACTCCTTGAGGAAGAGCGAGCGGGCGGCCTGGTCCAATCTCATGCGGCAATCCTTTCGGGCGCGGCATCACGCCGCGCCATGTGTCTCACTAGCCTATCATCCCGCCGAGCCAGTAACCGATGCCCGCGAAGACGATGATGTCGGCCGCCAGTACGGCCCGCCGCAGCAATGACATCTCCTGCTCGAGAATATCGCCCTCGGCGACGCTGTCGGCCCGCGCTCGCATGGCCCGCTCGACGAAGGTGACAAGCGGAACGTAGACCAGCGCGGCAACCGCCGTGCCGATCACGGCTCCGATGAGACCGGCAAGCGACAGATTGATCATGCCGGCGCTCCGTCATTTGGCGATGAGTGAGCTGTATTGCAGGACGCCGGCGACGATCGCGACCATCGCGAGCGAAAACGGCAGGAAGACTTTCCAGCCCAGGCGCATAAGCTGGTCGTAGCGGTAGCGCGGCACGATCGCCTTCGCCATGGCAAAAAGAAAGAACATGAACAGGCATTTGAGCGAGAACCAGATCACGCCCGGAATCCAGGTGAAGGGCGCGACCGGAAACGGCGGCAGCCATCCGCCGAGGAACAGAATGGTCGCCATGGCGCACATGGTGAGAATGGCGATGTATTCGCCCAGGAAGAAAAGCAGGAACGGCGTCGCCGAATATTCCACCGCATAGCCTGCGACCAGTTCGGATTCGGCCTCCACCAGGTCGAACGGCGGGCGATTGGTCTCGGCGAGCGCGGAGACGAAGAAGACGACGAACATCGGCAGCAGCGGCAACCAGAACCAGTTGAGCATGCCCCATCTGCCGTCCTGCGCCTCGACGATGGCGGAAAGGTTGAGCGAGCCGGCGCAAAGCAGCACGGTGATGATGACGAATCCGATGGACACTTCGTAGGAGACCATCTGTGCCGCCGAACGCAACGAGGCGAGGAACGGATATTTCGAGTTCGACGACCAACCCGCCATGATCACCCCGTAGACCATGAGCGAGGAGATGGCGAAGATGTAGAGGACGCCGACGTTGAGATTGGCGATTTCCCATTCGGCATTGACCGGGATCACGGCCCAGGCCGAGAGCGCAAGCACGGCGGTAACGAGTGGCGCCAGGAGAAACACGCCCTTATTGGCGCCGGCCGGGATAATGGGTTCCTTGACGATGAATTTGAGGAGATCGGCGAAGGATTGCAGCAGGCCCCAGGGCCCAACCACATTCGGCCCCCGCCTGATCTGCACCGCCGCCCAAATCTTGCGATCGGCGTAAAGCACATATGCGGTGATGATGAGCAGAACGACGAGCAAGAGCACGCTCTGTGCGACGATGACGATGAGCGGCCAGATGTAATTGGTCCAAGCGTCCGCCATGCGAGCTATTCCGCCGCCGTGAGCGCGCCGTGGCGCTCCGCGATCACCGAGCACTCCGCCATGGTCGCGGAGGCGCGCGCGATGGGATTGGTGAGATAGAAGTCGTCGAGCGCGCGGCCGAATGCCGTCTTCTCGACGGCGCCGCTGCGCGCAGCAAGGGCTGCGATCTCCGCCCGCTGGCCCGCCGCAATCTGATCGAGGCGCTGCAGATGCGGATGCGCCTTGAACAGCGTCTGGCGCAATTGCGCAAGCGAGTCGTAAGGAAGCTTGCGGCCGAGCACCTCCGACAATGCGCGCAGGATCGCCCAGTCCTCGCGCGCCTCGCCCGGCGGAAAGGAGGCGCGCGCCGCCATCTGCACGCGCCCCTCGGTGTTGAGGTAGATGCCGGATTTCTCCGGGTAAGCCGCGCCGGGGAGGATGACGTCGGCACGGTGCGCGCCGGCTTCGCCGTGCGTGCCGATGTAGACTGCGAACGCGCCGGGGGTGATGTCGATCTCGTCGGCGCCAAGCAGGAAGAGAACATCGACCGCGCCGGGGGCCGCCATCTCCGCTGCCCCGCGGCCGCCTCGCCCGGGCACGAAGCCGACGTCGAGCGCGCCCACCCGCGCCGCCGCGGTATGCAGGACCGAGTAGCCGTTCCAATCTTCCTTGCCGCTGCCTTGCGCGGCGCGTGCCGCGAGCGAGGCGATCGCCGCACCATCCGGGCGCGCCAGCGCGGCCATGCCCACGATCACCAGCGGATGATCGGACTGCTTGAGCACCGAGCCGAACTCGTGCGCACCTGAGGCGACGTCCGAGAGCGTCTGCGGCCCCGCGCCGAGATAATCGTAGGGATAGGTAAGATCCGCCCGTTCGCCGATCAGACCAATCGGGAAGCCGCCCATGCCCCAGCGCTTGCGGATGCGCGCGTTAAGCACGGCCGCTTCGCGCCGCGGATTGGAACCGACAATGAGCAAGGCATCGGCCCGCTCGATCCCGGCAATGGTGGCGTTGAAGAGATAAGTTGCTCTTCCCCACGTCGGGTCGAGCGACGCGCCGTCCTGCCGGCAATCGAGGTTGACGACGCCCAGGCGTGTCATCAAATCCTTGAGCGCGAAAATTTCCTCGACGGCGGCAAGATCGCCGACGATTGCGCCCATGCGTTTGGGATCCGTCTGCTTGACCTTAGCGGCGATCGCGTCGAAGGCGTCTTGCCAGGACGCCGAATAAAGCCGGCCGTTCTCGCGAATGTAGGGCTGATCGAGGCGCTGTGAGCGCAACCCATCGACCACGTGCCGGGTCTTGTCGGAAATCCACTCCTCGTTCACCTCGTCGTTGACGCGCGGAAGGATGCGCATGACTTCACGCCCGCGGGTATCGATGCGGATGGCCGAGCCGACCGCATCCATGACGTCGATCGATTCCGTCTTGTTGAGTTCCCAGGGGCGCGCGGCAAACGCATAGGGCTTGGAGGTGAGCGCGCCGACCGGGCAGAGATCGACCACGTTGCCCTGCAACTCCGAGGTCATCGCCTGTTCGAGGTAGGTCGTGATCTCCGTGTCCTCGCCGCGGCCGATGGCGCCCAGCTCCGGCACCCCCGCGACCTCGGTCATAAAGCGCACGCACCGCGTGCAGTGGATGCAGCGGTTCATGATCGTCTTGACCAAGACTCCCACGTATTTGTCCTCGACCGCGCGCTTGTTCTCCTTGAAGCGACTGGAATCGACGCCGTAGGCCATGGCCTGATCCTGCAGGTCGCACTCCCCGCCTTGGTCACAGATCGGGCAATCGAGGGGGTGGTTGATCAGCAGGAATTCCATCACACCTTCGCGTGCCTTACGCACCATTGGCGTCTTGGTGAGGATCTCGGGCGGCTCGCCATGCGGCCCGGGTCGGCAGTCGCGCACGCCCCAGGCGCAAGAGGCCACCGGCTTCGGCGAGCCCTTGAGCTCGACCAGGCACATGCGGCAGTTGCCGGCGATCGAGAGCCGCTCGTGGAAGCAGAAGCGCGGGATTTCCGCGCCCGCGGCCTCGCAGGCCTGCAGCAGCGTGTAGTCCGGCGGGACGTCGATCTCTTTGCCGTCGACGATGAGCTTCGTCACCGCTGGTATCCTCTTTCCGTCACGCGCACCGCGCCGATTTCCACAACTGCGCCGCAGGTAGGCTTTCCCAACCGAAAGCGTGGTCGCTCGGCCCCTGCTGCTGCAAATGCCGCAGCCGCTCCACCGCCTCCTGTACCGTTGGCCGATGGCCGGCTGGCACCCACCACATCACGAAATAGCGCTCGTCCATTCGCTCGAACCACTCGTGGCGGCGGCCATAGAAGCGTTTGTGCACCGTCTGCCAAACAAACCGCTCGAGCGCCTCGACGCTGTCCCATACCGACAGGTTGATCGCCATCCGCGAGTCGCCGGCGAACGGCCGCGTGTCGATGGCGCTTCCGCTGTCATCCTGATAGCGCCAGACAAATCCCGGGCTGCGCTCGGCCAAGCCGTTCACGGACGCAAGGTTATCGATGAATTCCGCCATGCGCGGGTCGCCGACCTCGTAGCGCAAGCGGCCGATATTGAGTTGGGCGAGGTGAAGCCCTGTCATAGGTACGTCCTCTCCGTCACTCCGCTGCCACCCGTACCGGTTCGGGATGCGGGTTTGCGCTGTATTCGTCGATGCGACGCTCGATCTCGTGCCGGAAATGGCGCAGCAGGCCCTGCACCGGCCAGGCCGCGCCGTCCCCGAACGCGCAGATGGTATGACCCTCGATCTGGGTCGTGACCTCCATGAGCATGTCGATCTCGCGCTTATGCGCGCGGCCCTCCGCCATGCGGCTGAGCACCCGCCACATCCATCCCATGCCTTCGCGGCAGGGCGTGCACTGGCCGCAGCTTTCATGCTTGTAGAAGTACGAGATGCGCGCCATGGCGCGGACGATGTCGGTCGATTTGTCCATCACGATCACGGCGGCCGTCCCGAGTGCGGATTTGAATTCCCGGCAGCCGTCGAAATCCATGAGCAAATGCTCGCACTGGTGCGCCGGGATCATCGGCATCGAGGATCCGCCAGGAATGACGGCGAGCAAGTTGTCCCAGCCGCCGCGCACGCCCCCACAATGCCTGTCGAGCAATTCGCGCAACGGCACGCCCATGGCATCCTCGACCGTACAGGGCTTCTCCACGTGGCCGGAAATGCAGAATAGTTTCGTCCCGGTATTGTTCGGCCGCCCGATGCCGGCGAACCAGTGGGCGCCGCGCCGCAAGATGTCGGGCACCACCGCGATCGACTCGACGTTATTGACCGTGGTCGGAGAGCCGTAGACGCCGACATTGGCCGGGAACGGCGGTTTGAGGCGCGGCTGGCCCTTCTTGCCTTCGAGGCTTTCCAGGAGCGCCGTCTCCTCACCGCAGATGTAAGCGCCGGCGCCGTGGTGCACGATGATATCGAAGGGAAAACCGTGGACGTTGTTCTTGCCGATCAGATTGGCCTCGTAGGCTTGGTCCACCGCAGCCTCAAGGCGCTCACGCTCGCGCACGAATTCGCCGCGGATGTAGATGAAGCAGGTGTGTGCCCCCATGGCGAATCCAGCGATGAGGCAGCCCTCGACGAGGAGATGCGGATCGTGCCGCATGATCTCGCGATCCTTGCAGGTGCCAGGTTCGGATTCGTCGGCGTTGACCACGAGATAATGGGGCCGCCCGTCGGACTGCTTGGGCATGAACGACCATTTGAGGCCGGTGGGGAAGCCCGCACCGCCGCGCCCGCGCAGACCCGAGGCCTTCACCTCATTGATGATCCAATCGCGCCCCTTCTCGAGGAGGGCTTTGGTGCCGTCCCAAGCGCCGCGTGCGCGGGCGCCCTCGAGGCCCCAGTCGTGAAGGCCGTAGAGATTGGTGAAGATGCGGTCCTTGTCCTCGAGCATCAGTGCCGTCTCGATGAATCGTCGGTGGGAGGTTTCGGCGTCGCCGCTTCGCGCACGTTCGCCGGCTCGCCCGGCTTTTTGGCCTCGGCGTCGCTCAACGCTGGCTTGCGCGTCTGGCCGCCATTGCCCCGCGCATAGAGCGCGGGATCGGTCAGCGTGGTGGGACCTCCGCTGGGCGCCGAAAGTTGCCGTGCGATCTGCGGGCCGGGCTTCACCGTTCTGCCGGCCACGAGGTCGTCCAAGATTTTAGTCAAGCTCTCCGGGCTAAGATCCTCGTAATAATCATAATTGGCCTGCGCAGCAGACGCGTTCGCGCAAGTGATTTGCGCCACAGGCCCGTTCACGCAAGCGCCGAGGCATTCGACCTCGACCCACGAGAGCTTGCCGTCGGCGGTCACCTCGAAGGGCTCACCGATCCTGTCGTGGCAGAGCTTGATGAGCTTATCCGCCCCGCGCAGGACACAAGGCGTGGTGCCGCAGAGTTGGACGTGGAACTGGCCGACCGGCGCGAGGTTGAACATCGTATAGAAGGTCGCGACCTCGAGCGCGCGGATTTTCGGCATGTCGAGGAGGTCGGCGACGTGCTCGATCGCCTTTTGCGGGAGCCAGCCGCCAGCCTGCTCCTGCGCGCGCCACAGCAGCGCGATAATCGCGGAATGCTGCCTGCCTTCCGGATATTTGGCGATCTCGCGCTTGGCCCAATCCAGATTCTCGACCGTGAAGGCGAAGCTCTTGGGCTGGATTGCGGGATCGGCGAGGCGACGCACAGCCATCAGCGATCGACCTCCCCGAACACGATGTCGAGCGAGCCGAGGATCGCCGAGATATCGGCGAGCATGTAGCCCCGGCACAGGAAGTCCATGGCCTGCAGATGGGCGAAGCCGGGCGCCCTGATCTTGCACCTGTAGGGCTTGTTGCCGCCGTCGGCGATGAGATAGACGCCGAACTCGCCCTTGGGCGCTTCGACCGCGGCATAGACCTCGCCCGCGGGAACATGAAAGCCTTCGGTATAAAGCTTGAAGTGGTGGATGAGAGCTTCCATCGAGCGCTTCATCTCGGCGCGCTTGGGCGGAACGATCTTGTTATCCTCGACCGCCACCGGGCCTTGCCCTTCCGCGGCACAGAGCTTCTCCAAGCACTGTTTCATGATTTTGATCGATTGCCGCATCTCCTCCATGCGGATGCAGTAGCGGTCGTAATTGTCGCCGTTCTTGCCGATCGGAATGTCGAACTCGAGTTCGGAATAACATTCATAGGGTTGTGCCTTGCGCAGATCCCATGCCGCGCCGGATCCGCGCACCATCACGCCGGAAAAGCCCCACGCCCAAGCGTCGGCTAGCGTGACCACGCCGATGTCGACGTTGCGTTGTTTGAAGATGCGGTTCTCGGTCAGCAGATCCTCGAGATCGTCGCAGACCTTGAGGAACGGGTCGCAAAACGCGGCGATATCGTCGATCAGCTGCGGCGGCAAATCGCGATGCACGCCGCCAACACGGAAATAGGCGGCATGCATGCGGCTGCCGGAAGCGCGCTCATAGAATACCATGAGCTTTTCGCGCTCCTCGAAGCCCCAGAGCGGAGGGGTGAGCGCGCCGACATCCATGGCCTGCGTGGTCACGTTGAGGAGATGCGACAGCAGTCGCCCGATCTCGCAGTAGAGCACACGGATGAGCTGCGCCCGCCTCGGCACGGCGAGGCCGAGAAGTTTTTCCGCCGCGAGGCAGAACGCATGCTCCTGATTCATCGGCGCGACGTAATCGAGCCGATCGAAATACGGGATCGCCTGCAGATAGGTCTTGGCTTCGATCAGCTTCTCGGTGCCGCGATGCAAGAGGCCGATATGCGGATCGATGCGTTGCACGACCTCGCCGTCGAGATCGAGCACCAAACGCAATACGCCGTGCGCCGCCGGGTGTTGCGGCCCGAAATTCATGGTGAAATTGCGCAGCTCCGTCTCGGCCGGCATCGCTAACCTTTCCCGTCGCCCGCCTTCTCGTCGCCCGGCAGCGGGTAGGCTGGACCTTCCCACGGGGAGAGAAAGTCGAAGTTGCGGAATTCCTGGGTCAGCCTGACCGGCTCGTACACGACGCGCTTTTGCTCATCGTCGTAACGCACCTCGACGAAACCAGTGAGGGGAAAATCCTTGCGCAGCGGATGACCCTCGAAACCATAATCCGTGAGCAGCCGGCGCATGTCGGGGTGGCCGGTAAAGAGCACGCCATAGAGATCGTAGGTTTCACGCTCAAACCAGTTGGCGCCGGGAAACACGCCGATGATCGACGGCACCGGCGTCGCCTCGTTGGCCTCGACCTTGATGCGTACGCGCAGGTTCTGCTTGGGCGAGAGGAAATGATACACGACGTCGAAGCGCCGCTCGCGGCCTGGCCAGTCGACCGCGGTGATGTCGATGATGCTCCAGAACTGGCAGCGGTCATCATCACGCAGGAAACTGACGATCTTGGTGATATCGCTGGCGAGCGCGTCGACGGTCAGCTCGCCGTTCGCAACCCGATAACCGATAACC
>CBFGVM010000128.1:0-10331 GCA_965652015.1 uncultured Alphaproteobacteria bacterium | reverse complement strand
CGCGCCGAAGCCTACGCTTTGGCCAAAGCGGCGCTCGGCCAGATGCTGCCATCCTATTGGTCGCTCGGCGAACGTGTGCCCTCGGCGAAGGCGGCGCTGCTGCGGGCCGAGACGCTGTCGGAGCGAGACTTCGCCGCCGCGGTCGCGCGCTTGCGCGCGGGTGAGGGGGCGGTGGACGTGCTCGACGATCGTTTCGTGGAAGCCTTCGCCATCGCCGGCACCGCCGAGGACGCGCTGACTCAGGCTCGCCGCTACCGCGAGGCCGGCGCGAGCGAGCTCGCGCTCACCTTCGCCGGCCGGCGGCCGGAGCCGGACATGCAATATCTGGCCAATGCCGCGCGCGTGAGCGCCTGATCTTCCACAAGTGCTGCAACACGCTCGGTCCACTCCCTCTCCCTATGGGAGAGGAAGCAGACCGAGTCCGCCGCTTGTTCACGATTTCACCACGGCGAACCTGCGGGGCGCGCGTTCGAGCGCCCAGGACATTGCCAAACGTTACAGCCGCTGCTGCAGAAATGTGCCGATGCGGTCAATCGCCCGGCGGCCTTCCGGCAGAATGCGCGCGAAGAGGTGCCAGGCGTGCGGCATGCGCGGCCACACTTCGATTTCGACCTCGCATGCGGCTGCGCGCAATCTCGCGGCCATCCGGATCGCGTCATCGCACAGGATTTCATCGCTGCCGACGTGGATCAGGATGGGAGGCAGCCCGCAAGCATCGCCGTAAAGCGGCGAGGCGTAATGATTGCGCGGATCGGTGCCGCCGAGATAGCCGCTCGCCAGCCGCGGGAGCCGCGCAACATTGAGCATTGGATCGGCTGCGGCGTTCAGTCCCAATGACGGCCCCGTCAGCGCCAGATCGGTCCATGGAGAAACCGCGACCGCGGCGGCCGGCAATGCCAAGCCCTCGTCGCGCAGCTTATAGAGCGTCCCGAGCAGAAGACCGCCGCCCGCCGAATCGCCGATGAAAGCGATGCGCCGCGGGTCGAACTCCTTGAGGAGCCAGCGATAGACCGTGACCGCGTCCTCGAGCGCGGCCGGGAACGGATGCTCGGGAGCGAGCCGATAGTCGAAGTAGAGCACACCGGCGCGCGCGGCGGCGCCGATGCGCCAGGTGAAATCCCGCAGGAGCGCCGCGGTGCCGACGGCGTACGCCCCGCCGTGAAAGTAGAGAACGCAGCGATCGCTGCGCGCCTCGCGAACGATCACGCGAACCGCATTGACGCCGCTGCCGTCGATGACGGTCGTTTGCGTGCCTGCCGGCGGGCGCGGCACAATGCGTTCGATACGCTTGAGCCGGCGCCGAACCGTGGCCACGGGCAGCAATCGGCGGCCTTGACTGCGCTTCAAGAGACGCAGCGCCAGCCGCAGCAGCTCGGCCTGCACGCTGATGCGCTGGGGCTTTGGGCGGCCACCTACCGCCGCCTGCCGAGCCCGTGGGCGAGAATTGATGTGCACGCCGCGATCAGCCTCTTTTATTAAGAATGAAAAGAGAATCTCCGCCGTCGCCGCAACACGGTCGTCGTTGTGTGGACGGCGGATTAAAGCATAATGGCGGCGGTCCGAGAATGCCGCCGGGCATAACCGAGTGCAATTTCGAGACTGTGCGCAATATGGCGGTCGAGTATCACGGGGCAGTCCGCAGCAGCATGTCGAAATCGAGTCTGGCACTGAGTAATCTACGCGGCTTCGCGATTGTGATGGTGGTGGCGTTCCATTCATGCATCGCTTATCTCGGCTCACAACCTGCGTCCCAGCTGCCCTTCGACCTTCCTCCTTATGGCTGGCGAGCGAACCCGATCGTCGATAGCGCGCGCTGGTTCGGCTTCGATCTGTTCTGTGCGTTTCAGTACGTTTACCTCATGCATCTGATGTTCTTTCTCTCCGGCCTTTTCGTGTGGCCGAGCCTGTCGCGCAAGGGGAGCCGACGATTTCTATATGACCGCGTCGTGCGGCTCGGTATCCCGTTCGCGGTCGGGCTCTACTTGCTGATGCCGCTGACCTACTATCCGGTCTATCGCATCACCGCGGTCGATCCGAGCTGGTCCGCGTTCTGGTCGCACTGGATCGCGCTGCCGTTCTCACCGAGCGGGCCGATGTGGTTCTTGTGGCTTCTGTTGTTGTTCAACATCGCGGCCGCGGCGCTCTTTTGCCTTGCTCCGCGCGCGGGCGAATGGTTGGCCCGGCACTCGGCCAAGGTCGATCCCGGCCGATTTTTCATCGCGCTCGTCGCGGTCTCGGCGCTTGCCTATATCCCGCTGGCTGCCGTGTTTGCGCCATGGGAATGGGTGCAGTTTGGTCCGTTCGCCTTCCAACCCAGCTTTGCGCCGCAATACGCCATCTACTTCTTCGCCGGGCTCGGGGTCGGCGCGTTCGGGCTCGAGGAAGGTCTGCTCGATGCGGGCGGGACGCTGGCGCGCCAGTGGCTGCGGTGGCTCGCCGGAACCGCCGCCGCATTCCTGCTGTGGATCATTCCCACCGCACTTATAGTCCACGGAACGAGCTTGCCGGGTCTGCAAATCGTCGCCGACCTCGGCTTTGTCCTATGCGCGGCAAGCGCCTGTCTCGCGCTGCTGGCGCTATTCTTGCGCTTCGCCGGGCCGCATCGGCCGATGTTCGAGAGTCTGGCCGATAACGCCTACGGCATTTATCTCGTCCACTACGTCTTTGTGATCTGGCTGCAGTACATGTTGCTCGGCGTTGCCTTGTTCGCAGTCGTCAAGGCGGCGATCGTCTTCACCGGCGCGCTCTTTGTCAGTTGGGCGATCAGCGCTGCCGTGTGCCGAATTCCGATCGGCGCCCGCCTGATGGGCCGCAAACAGCGCGAATTGGCGCGCGCGCGAGCGCGCTGAGCCGCACTGGGGCTGATAGTTTCAATGCAAGGCGCCGCCACATCGGGGCGCTCACGCTGCTTCGACCCCGCACGCAGGGCCCTAATGCGACGTTTTTTCGCTGGCGAGCCATTTCCGGCGCGCTTCCTCGAACTGCGCCACCAACGACGGATTGTCCCGCGCCCAGCGTCTCACTGCTGCCCGCCGCCCCTCGATATGCGGCGCCACCCGCTCCGGGGTCAGACGCTGCATGAAATTGTCAGGCAGGCCAGAGGCGGGCAGGCCGGCAAGGCTTGCGAGCATGCCGCGACCCATCGCGAGTGAGTAATGGAAGGTATCATACCAATACGTCATGCGCGAGCTAATCGGCTCGTCCACCCAGTCGTTGGGTTGCGAAAAGCTATACACAGTCGCCAGCGCGCTGAGTTTCGTCAGCCATTCCCCGATGACGCCCCAGGCACCGATCGCATCGTAGTAGTAATCGGGATAGGGGTGACTTGGACCGATAACGAAGATGAGTTCGAGATTGTTGGCGCGCGCGATCTGAATGATCTCCAGGGCTCCGTCGAACGCGTCCTGGTCGAAGGTCGCTCTATCCGGCTGGTGGACCGCGGAGCTCCATATGTAACTGGGAAAACGCTCGAACAACGTTTGCGGGTCCGGCCTGTTGGTAAAAATATCCCGAGCGCTCAATTTGGTGAATTGGACGACCGCTCACCGCATTGTAGGCCAGCGTAGCGAGGGAATCCCAAAGGGTGTTGGCGCTGGCAAATAAACTGACTGTGTTTCCTATAAAGTCGGCCCATGTGGGAGTCGGACCTCCGACCATGTGCGGAAGAAACAACTCGACGATAACGGTCCGTAGGTTGTGATCCAAGCGAAGGTATTGCTCAAGATAGGCGGCGTGCATCTTCATCGAGGCGCCGCCCGGTATTGCCGCGTTGTAGGCGGGCGCGAACCGGGTGCCGTTAAGAATTGTAGGATCGAGGGATTGGTTGGCTCGGGACGTGCCGAGAAAAATCGTGCGGGGCTGATAGCGCCACACCTCATAAGGCTTGAGGATGCGATCAATATCGGTCCGTTTTGGCTTGAGGGCGTTGATGCGGGGGAATTCCAGGCGGATCGGAGACACGCCATACGGATCGATGGTCCAGGTGAAGATCAGGTAAAGGCTGAGCCAAGCCGCAAAGCTCAAAGCCAGCGCCCGTAGGTATCCGGATTCGATCATGTCAGAATTGATAGTAGAGAAACGGACTGACATGGGACAGTCGCAACACCGACAGCAGGAACATGCCCGCGACGATGATGGCGACCCGCCAATCGAGTCGGCGCAGGATACCGCTTCCCAGGGTCTCTTCGGGCAATCCCAGCGCAGGCTTGAAGCGTCCGAAGATTTGATAGGTGTTGGGCATGGCAAAGGTCGCGATCGTGACGCCCACCAGCAGCAAGCCCATCGGTCGCGTGGCCGTCGCAAGGTAATTCGGCGGCAAGATGGCGGGCCACAATTCCCGCGGCCTGAACCATTCCGTCAGGGTTAAGGCGTATCTGAGGTCGGTGAACTGCGTGCGCAGCAAGCCCTTGAACGACGACCAGCCCATTGGGTCGGCGGTCATCGGCCAAAGATATGCAAACATGGCCTTCGCGTCCGCAAGCGTCTCGGATCGGAACAGCACCCACGCGAGCGTCACGGCGGTGAATGTCACCAGCACGGCAAGCCTGTCGGCCAGCCGCGTCTTGAATGCAAGCGAGCGGCTGACAGGAAGCGCGCGCCAGGCATGATTCACGGTGAGCATCAAACCGTGGAGGCCGCCCCAGATGACAAACGTCCAGTTCGCACCGTGCCATAGTCCGCCGAGCAGCATGACGATGCCGAGATTGAGATAGCGTCGCAGCGTGCCGTGCCGATTGCCGCCGAGGGGAATGTAGAGGTAGTCGCGCAGGAAGCGCGACAATGTGATGTGCCAGCGCCGCCAGAAATCGATGATCGATGTGGATTTGTAGGGCGAGTAGAAGTTGACCGGCAGTTGGAAGCCGAACATACGGGCCAAGCCCACCGCCATGTCGGAATAACCGGAAAAATCGTAGTAGAGCTGAAAGCTGTAGGACAACACCGTCACCCAAGCGGAAGCGCTATCGAGGGGATGTCCTGCCTTTACCGTCGCGTAGCCGGCATCCGCATAGACCGCGAGGCTGTCGGCAATGACGACTTTCTTGAACAAGCCGACCACGAAAATGCTCACACCGACGGCTAGGTCCGCCGCCAGATTCCTCCGTTGCGAAGGGCCGATCTGCGGCATGATTTCCGAGTGGTGCGTAATCGGACCGGCGATCAGCTGCGGAAAGAAGGTGACGAAGAAGGCGTAATTGAGCAGCGTGAAGTTACGCACCAGGCCGCGGTGCGCGTCCACGAGAAAGGCGATCTTCTGGAACGTGATGAACGAAATCCCTATTGGCAGGACGATGCTCGGCACCGCCCACTGCAGTCCGAGGACCGAGTCCACGTTGGCAACAAAAAAGCCTGCGTATTTGAAATACCCGAGCAGACACAGGTTGAAGGCGATGCCGATCGTCAGGATGGCGCGCGACTGAGCCCGCGAGAGGCCGCCATCGATGATCAGCGTACCGAAAGCGAAATTCACTGTGATGGAGAATAGAAGAAGGAGCAAAAACTCCGGTCGCCACCACGCGTAATAGACGAGCGACGCCAGCACCAACCAACCGACCGGCCAAAGCAGGTTGGAACCGCGGCGCAGCAGCGCGTAGCCTGCCAGCACGATCGGCAGGAAACAGAAAATGAAGACATAGGAATTGAACAGCACCGCGTTGGTCTGACTGTTTGGGCGTGGCCTGAGTGAAAGGGAGCGGGGAGACGGTACGCTGGCAACCGTATTCGATCAATCTCGCGGAAACCGCGACTGTCCCTTGCCGCTAGTGCAGTCCCAGCGCGCGGACTTCCTCCGCGTCGCGCAAGCGACAGCCGCTATTGTTCCAAAAGCTGAATTCCCATTTGAGGCGGACATCCAGCTCGCCCGTAAAAAGGATGAGCGTGTGGATCAGATTCGCGCGCAGCACTTTGATGCCGGGCTGCTGTGGAAGCAGCCGGAAGCAATGGGAAAACTGCACCGGCAGGACCAGCGCGGAGGTTCCCGCGCTCGCCGCCGTCACGTGCACGGCGCCGCGCTCGAAGATCACGTGCGGCCGCTGCGCAGGGACCAGTTGCTCGGTTGTTGCGGCGGAGCCGGCGAACGCCTCGGATTCGAATAAGGCAGGGTTTGCGCGGATACGTTGCAACAATTCCGCGGGGCTGATCTCGCCCGACACCTTCAGCGGCGAAAAGCCGGCGATATTCGGATGGGGGAGCTCGTAAAGATAAAGGTCGATCCCATCCTTCAGCGGCACAGTGCGCGCCAAGCTTGCAGGAGAGGGGAGGGCAAGATCGGTAACGGCGAAGCGTACGCCCATTGCCCGCAAGATATCGATGTTGCCGAGGCGAGGAAGCGCGAAGTTGAGGTCCTGGGTGTCTTGCGGTGCGTTGAGAACATTCGCAACGTAAAACATGAGCGGCTTGGAGAGGCCCTGTCCGTATTCGGACAAGGTGGGAATATCGCGCCACCATAAATCGAGCAGATCGTGACCGCTGCCGATATCGACTGCCAGGCGCTGAAGGAACTTTTCGAATTCGCCCGGCTTGAGCGGCCGGTCGGCATCTTCAAGCAACCGCCGGCGTAGCGGGCTTGCGGGTGCGCCGAGGAGAGTGGCAACCGAACCGCGAAAAGCCTGTCCCGGACGCAACGAGATGTTCTGCTCGAGAACCTCGGTGATCGGCGATTGGCTGCGCGGTTGCGGAGCCCGTTGCTTGAACAGATCGGCGCGTCCGGAATGAAATAAGGCAACGAATGCCAGCGCTGCGACACAAATGAAGCCGGGAATCCATCTCGCCCCGGCGCCGGCTGTACTTATCTCCAATAGGGTGGCGACAGGATACAGACTGAAGAACGCCCAAAACGGATACATCATCAGGTAAACGTAGAGTGGGGAGAGCGGGAGCGCAGCGACAATTCCCAGGCTCGCGCCGATCCAGACGAGCATCAGGACCGTCCAAAGCAGGCTGAACAGAGCACCGATGCGCGCGAGCGGCGGCTGCATGCGGATTGCAACGACGATGCCGCCCAGAATGATGGTCAGTTGAAGCCAGCGCGACCCTGTCAGCGCCAGCGGCCATTGCGTCATGCGATCGCACAGCAGACCCCAGGCGCAGAGTTCATCGCGGGCGCGGGCTACCAGATCAGGCGCGAACTCCGTCGACCAATGAAATGCCGGCAGAAAATGCTCCGGGGCGGAAAAACGCGCGGAATAACCTCTCGCGCCGACGAAAAACTCGGGAAAGTGCAACGCCGCGCAGCAGGCGAGCACGTAGACGCCGGCGGCCGACCGCCAGAGCAGCTGCTGGCGGGAGGTCGACGAGAAAAAAATGACGCCCGCGAGCAGCAGCGATCCGACCAGCATCCCGCCGTTGTAGAAAGGCGCCGCCAGGACGCTCAGCAGGATCAAAAGGAAGATGCAACTGGCGAGCAGCCAGTTGAAAGCAAGGCGGTATCCGAAGCCTCTCTTGGCATGCCGCTCGGCACCGATGTTGATGAACGCGATCAGCAGCAGGTTGCTGAGTGTCAGCGTATGGCCGTAGAGCGGATTGGTGGCGAGCCAGCCCTGCAGGCCGAAGACGAAATTGAGCGGAGGAAACAGCAGAACGGCAAGCCAAATCGACGCGGCGAACGCAAAGGGCCGGGAAAATCCCAAGGCCCACCCTAGGGCAAACGTCGATAACGTGACTTCGGTGAAATAGATGGTGAATGAGACGATCTGCTTTGATGTTTCAGCGATGTCGGTCTGGAAAATCCAAACTGCGGGATTGAAATAAGGATTGATCGCCATGAGCATGCTGGTCATGCCCTGGAGAGGATTCATTGCCGTCACGTCGAGCGGGTGCGCCCAATCCAGGTAGGCTTTGCCCAGCCAGAGGCTCAGGTCGGCATCACGGCCGATGTAAAGAAAATCGGAATGGCGAAGCCAAATCGCGATGAAGCTCAGCAACACGATTAGGTAAGCCGCGGGATAAGTCGCGCCCGGCCGTGCAAGCAAGGATTTAAGCAATCGCTCGACCTCTCGCGGCGTGATTATTCACAACCCAAGCGCCTTGTTGTCGAGCCCATCGCGAAGCCGGCAGCTGTTGTCGGCAAAGAGCCCGAAGCGAAATTCGATGCGGGCGTCGACCGTACGATCGAACGACATCAGGGTCTGGAAAAGATTGGCGCGCGTGAGGCGGGCAGCAGCGCCGTTGACCACCACGAGGCAATGCGAGAACTGCAACGGCAGAAGGATGTGAGTGGGCCCGTCGCTTGTGGCTTTAATCCGGACGCCGTCACGCTCGATGGTCATCACCACACTGCGTGCCTGGGCGGTTGTCGATGGGAGATCATCCGTCACGATCGCCACTTGATCGAGACGATCCTTGTTTTCTTCGATTCGCTGGGCGATCGCGTCCGCCGTGACCGCCTTGATAAAACGTGTGGGACTGTATGTCCCCAAGTTTGGATTGGTGAGCTCAAACAGGCGAACGGTCGCAACGTCTGGGGCGCTGACGGAACTGCGAAGGATAGCAGGCTTATCCAGCGCGTCCGCATCAGTAAGGACGTAACGGACGCCAAGGGCGCTCAATATGGCCGAGTCGATCGTAAACGCCCGCAAGTAATTGGAGTGGACACTGAGACCGGCCGGCCTGAGCAGTCTGGCAGTAAATGCATGGGCCTGTACCGAAGTCCATTCGCCATATTCTTCGAAGGTTGGGATGTCGTACTGCCACAAATCGGTTTCCGTGAAGGTCTGCCCGTAATGAGTGCGAAAGTAACCACGACTATAAACATAGCGTCTGGAGTCCATGAGCCCCACGTCATCAGGACCGGTGCTAAACCGGCCGTCTTTATCGACCCAGATCGTAGCAGTATAGCCGCGAAACGGCTTTCCCAGTGCGATCGACGCTTTTTCCCGCAAGTAGTCACGAACCGACTCGTTATTCGCAGTTGGAACGTTTTGGCGAATGCCAAAGGACAAATGAACCAGGGCCAGGATGGGAATTATCGACAGGATCAGCAGCGGCCGGAATGCGATCTGCCTGTTCCAGTAGGTCCGGATCAGTTCAATCGCGAGAAGTGCTCCTCCGAAGGCCGCAAAGCCTGTGACCAACTGGACGGCGCGATAACGACGGTCGCCATATGGATGGGCCAGCAGGCCGAGTACGATCACGGCGAGCAACACAAGGCAGAGACCTGCGAGAAGGGTGGCCAATCGCCCGCGCGCTTTCGCGTTTGCGGATGCGTAGACTTGGATCAAACGGAACGGCTCGAAGAAGAAGGCGGCCGCAAAAATGCAAACAAACGACCAGCTCGACAGCATCGGAAAATCGCTTGACATGACGCTTACGGGCCCGAGCCATCCGTAGACAGCGCCATAGACATGCGCGAGACCGAGGTAGACGATCAACGCCCAAGCGGCGGCACGGATGTCACCGCGTCGGGTCACGATTGCGACTGCCGCTCCAGCGATCGCGGCGATGAGGAGCCACGACCCGCGATCGTTCATGCACAACAGCTGCCGTGAATGAGTGCATGGCGGATAGTCCCGGACTATATGCACCCACGTGGCGATAGACAGAAGCGTGTCCCAGAGCTTGCCCCAGTCGACTGGGCTCGTCGGCGTGCGGCCGGCGGTCGCAATGGTTCCCAGATAATAGTCAAACAGACCCGATGCGAAAACGACGACCAGGCCCACGCCAAGCACCGCCGTCTTCCAGCTCCACTCGACGCCGGAGGGGCGCCGCGTCACGATTAGCGCGACACCAATCACGAGATAAGCAGGCATGGCAAAGACGAACGTGAAAGGTGCCGACAAGAGTCCAGAAATGAACAGCGCGACAACGCATGCAGCCAGCACAAGGTTGTGTCGCCAATCGCCGCTGCGACCGCACATCAGGAGCGCTGCCATCGCAGCATTCAATACCGCAATCAGATGCGCGTAGTACGGAGCAAGCCCAAACCAGCTACCGGTATAAGTCTGAAACACCTCCGAGAAAGGCGGAAACAGGACATAGAGGTAGAGCTGCGCGCCGACGGTAGCGGTCAGCCAGGAAAATCCGATCACGCGTGCCAACAGCACGATGCTAGCCGCAAGCTCGGCGGCATAAACAGCGTAGGAGACAATCTTCTTTGCGCTGTCTTCAATCGGCAGCGCCAGCGCCAACGCGCCCGGATTGAGCCAAGGAAGATTGGGAAAGTACATCGAGCCCATCCCCGCAAGCATGCTGTGCGGGCTCAGATCGAAGGCATTCGCGAAACGAAACATGGCTTCGGCGTTCCATTTCGCCCATTCGCCGTCGATCGGCGTGTAGATGGATAAGGGCAAGCGATGCATGCCGGCGACCATCAATCCGGCAAGAACACCCCAAGACAG
>CBFGVM010000127.1:0-10359 GCA_965652015.1 uncultured Alphaproteobacteria bacterium | reverse complement strand
CTATATCGACCTTGAAGGGCTTAAATGTCGGTAGCGCGTGTTACTGCTGCAGGGCGGTGATTGCGCTCGCCGGCATTATTGGCGCCGCCCTCAGCCAGTGGATTTCAGAGACGGCATAGGCTTTTCGTTTTTTGCAAGATCGCAGATGATTTGGGCGTGGCGGTACCCGAGCTAGAATACATGCAGGCGATCAGACATGATGCCTCGTGGGTGGCGCAACTGAGGCGGAGTGAGCGGCCAACATCAAGGCCAAGTGAGTCACACGTGGATCTTATCGTCCGCAACGCACGTCTTGCCGACCGGCCATCGGGCGAACTCATCGATATCGGGGTGGAACAAGGCCGTATCGTCGCCCTCGAGCACGCGCTCGCTGGCGAGGCCGAGGTTTATGACGCCAAGGGATGCCTCGCCTGTCCTGGACTGATCGAGACCCATATTCATCTCGACAAATCGCGCATCATCGACCGTTGCGCACCGCAGGAACGCAAAACACTCAGTCCAGTGAAAGGCGTTTCACCACTGAAGGAGAGCATGTCGGTCGAGGACGTGCATGCGCGCGCTGAGCGCACCCTGCAAGACTGCATCAAGCACGGTACCACCCGCATGCGCACGCAGGTCGAAGTCGATCCCGCCATTGGCATGCGCGGCTTCGAAGGGGTGCAGTCGCTGATTGCCGATTACAAGTGGGCCATCGACATCGAGATCTGCGTCTTTCCGCAGGAAGGGCTCACCAATTATCCCGGAACCGATGAGCTGCTGGTAGAAGGCTTGAAACGCGGCGCCACCGTGGTCGGGGGCGCTCCGCGCTACGATACCGATCAAGCAGGTCAGATCAGGCGCATTTTCGAGCTCGCTCGCGAGTTCGACGTCGAGATCGACATCCATCTCGACGTTGGCCCGACCGCCGATGCCATGAACATCTACCTCGTGCGCGAGCTTACGGAGCAATTCAAGCGTGGCGGACGGGTTGTGGTCGGCCATATGGCCAAGCTGTCGCTGTTGCCGCCGGAGCAGGTGGCAGCGCTGGCACGCAGCCTGGCAAACACCGGTATCGGCGTCACCGTCCTCCCCACAACCGATCTCTTTCTCATGGGCCGCGACCGCGACCACGCCGTCGTTCGCGGCGTAGCGGATGCAAATCTGCTCTGCGAGCACGGGGTGAATTGTTCGCTCTCCTCGAACAACATCCTCAATCCCGCCACCCCCTATGGCGACTGCTCGCTCATCCGCATGGCCAATCTCTACGCCAATGTTCTACAGGTCGATCGTCCCGAGCGGCTGCGCGAGTGTTTCGGAATGCTCACGGATCGGTCAGCGCGGCTGCTCAATCTGACCGACTATGGCTTTGCCGTCGGCCGCCCGGCTGACATTGTCATCGTCAATGCTGAAAGCCCTGAACAGGCGATTGCCGAAATCGCCCAGCCGCTCGCGGTATTCAAGCATGGAAGGCAGACGGTAATGTGGCACCCGCCGCAACTGCTGAGACCGCGGCAGTACTGAAGTCCCGGCGTCGCCCCCGCCGCATAGCGCCATGCGCGAGGCCGCGATGGCCGCCTTGCTTAGGCTGCCTGCCATGTTCGAGCGCTCGCTCAACGCATTCTGGATTTTGCTCGGAGCTGCCGCGGCAGCCTATGCGTGGACGCTCGGCTTGATCGGCGCGTCCGGTCCCGAAAGCGGTTTGTTCCCCTTTCTTGCCGGCTTGATCATCATGGGTGCGGGCGTTGTGCTGCTGTTGCGGTCGTCGAGCGAGAATATTGCTCCGGACTTCCCGCGCGGCGATGCGCTATGGCGCGTTCTTGGCGTCATCGCCGGGCTTGCTTTCATGGCGATCAGCATTCCGTTTCTGGGATTTGCGGTTGCCGGTTTCATAACGATGGTCATCCTGCTGCGCACCGTGGAAAAATCCAGTTGGTGGTTCTCGCTCGCGCTTGCCTTGGTTGCCATCGTGGTCGTGGTTTGGTTATTCGGCCGGATACTGGGCATGGCACTGCCGCGAGGTCCGTGGGGTTGGTGAGGCATGGACGCCGTCGGGGGGTTGCTCACCGGTTTCGGCATCATCCTGACACTCGATAATCTTTTTCTCTGCTTTCTCGGCAGCCTGATCGGGACGTTGGTCGGCGTGCTCCCTGGCGTGGGCCCGCTCGCGGCGCTCGCCTTGCTGTTGCCGATCACGTTCACCATGACGCCTGTCGGCGGAATGGTGATGCTCGCCTCGATCTTTTACGGCGCCATGTATGGCGGCTCGACGACCTCAATCCTTCTGAGCATCCCAGGCGAGGCCGCGTCGGTCGTGACCTGCCTCGACGGTCACCAGATGGCGAAGCGGGGGCGCGCCGGCGCGGCACTGGGTATCGCGGCGATCGGCTCCTTCGTGGCCGGCACACTCGGCGTGATCGTGATGACGTTCTTTGCGCCGACGATCGCGACGGTCGCCATTCGTTTCGGACCGCCTGAGAATTTCGCCCTGATGGTGCTCGGCATCGTTTGCACGCTCTTCATGATCACCGGCTCGCCGGTGAAGGGCGCTCTGATGGTGGCGCTCGGATTTCTCACTGCCGCGGTTGGCATCGACGTCGTCAACGGCCGCGAGCGCTTCACCTTCGGATCGGTCGATCTTTCCGCCGGCATTGAGCTTCTGGCCGTCGTCATCGGGCTGTTCGGAGTGACGGAGGTGTTGAGCAACGTCGAGAGGGTCGCCAAAAGCACCCTCGTTGCCGCGCGCATCCGCGGCTTGTGGCCAACGTTGGCGGACTGGAGGGCCTCGTGGCGGCCCATGCTTCGCGGCAGCGGATTGGGATTCCTCTTGGGTCTGGTCCCCGGGGGCGGGCCGGTGACCGCGTCGTTCATGTCCTACGCCCTGGAGAAGCGGTTATCCGCACACCCCGACGGCTTTGGTAAAGGCGCCATCGAAGGCGTGGCGGGCCCGGAATCGGCCAACAACGCCGCCGTTGCGGGCAGCATCATCCCCGTGCTTTCGCTCGGCATTCCAAGCAACGCGGTGACGGCATTGCTGCTCGGCGCCTTGGTCATTCACGGCGTCCAGCCGGGCCCGCTGTTCATTACCCAGCGGCCCGATCTGTTCTGGGGAATCGTCGCCAGCATGTATGTGGGAAATGTTTTGCTGCTGTTGCTGAACCTGCCGCTGGTCGGGCTGTGGGTGCAGTTCCTCCGGATCCCTTATCGCGTGCTATTTCCGGTCGTGCTGCTTCTCTCGATAGTCGGCGTCTATTCCGCCAACAAGAATGTGTTCGACCTGTGGGTCATGCTCGGGTTCGGCGTGGCCGGCTATGTGTTGTTGAAGCTCAAATATGATCTCGCGCCGTTCGTTATCGCCTTCGTCCTCGCTCCGCTGCTTGAGCAGTCGTTGCGGCAGTCGTTGGCGATGTCTCCCGACGGCGCTATGATCTTCGTTCAACGTCCAGGTACCGCGCTGATGCTCGTGTCGAGCGCAATTCTCGTGGCCTTGATGGTGCGTCGCAAACCAAAGGGAGGGAGTCGATGAAAAAAAATACAATTGCTTTTGCGCTTCTGTCGGCGCTGCTGGCAACTCCCGCTGCGGCGCAAACCGACGACGCCAAAGCCGAACTCGTCAGGCTCAAGCCCCACGACTTTCCCACCGCCCCGATCGAATACACCGTGGTCTACCCGGCCGGCGGCGGGATGGACGTCACGGCCCGGTTGCTCGCCAAGCATGTCGAGAAGTGGAGCGATCATCGGATCATCGTCAACAATCGCACCGGCGGCGCCGGCATGGTTGGCCACGCTTATCTCGCCACCCAAGCCAAGCCCGACGGATACACGGTTGGCATCATCGCCAATCTGATGTGGGGCGACGCGATGCTACGGGCACAGGGTCGCTGGACCTACGCCGATCTCGAGCCCATCGGCTATCTGAATTCTGATGCGCTGACCTGGGTTGGACCGACCGAGGGGCCGTACAAGGACATGTCGGTCAAGGAGCTCGTGCAGACCGCGAAGGACAAGCCGGGCACGCTCCGCGTCGCTACGGTTCCCGGCAGTATGTGGGACTACCTCATCGAACAGGTCGAAACGAATACCGGAGCGAAAGTTCTACGCGTACCGTTTCAGGGCGGCGGGGCCGGCATCAATGCCCTGGCAGGGGGAAACGTCGACATCGCACAAGGATTCTACTCCGAGTTCCGCGGCCTCGCCGACGCCGGCAAGGTGCGGCCTATTGGCGTGGCGGCCTCGGAGCGCCTGAGTTTCCTGAAAGATACACCGACGATGAACGAGGCGCTGGGGGGAAATGAATATCAGTGGTTTGTCATCCGATTTGCAGTCGTACCGAAGGGGACGCCCGAGGATCGCAAGGCCTACCTGGGGGCTGCCATACGCGCCGCGATGAAGGACCCTGAACTGGTGGCCGAGTATCTCAAGGCCGGCGTGTATTTCGATCCGAAGCTCACCGACCCTTCGCGAATGCAGGCTAATCTAAATGCTTACGTAGAGGCCGAGCGCGCATTTTATGTAAAGACGGGTCGTCTAAAGTAGCCGGGCCATCTCCACGACGCGCAGGGCCATTTATGCGGCGCAGTTCGGAGCGGATTCTGACGACGCATGCCGGTAGCCTGCCGCGGCCCGAAAATTTGACTGACCTTTTCGTCCGACGCGCCCGCGGCGAAAGCATCGATGCGGACGCGATTGCGGCGGCCGGTCTCGCGGCGGTGAGGGCAATCGTGCCGCGCCAAGCGGAAGCTGGCGTGGACATCGGCAACAACGGCGAGCAGCAGCACGATTCGTTCTTCCTTTATCTCAAGGAACGGCTCACCGGTCTTGGGGGGAGCTGGCAGCGGCCGTCACGCGCGGATGTCGAACGCTATCCCGAGTTCAAGAAGCGCTGGATCCAGCAGACTTCGAGCGCGGCACGGGTGTCGCCCAACGAGGGCCTGCCTACGACCCTCGGAGAGGTGCGCTATATCGATGCGGCAGCGATCGAGAAAGAATGCCGTGACTTCGGGGATGTCCTCAAAGAGAATCCGAATGCCTTTGTTGAAAGCTTCATGAACGCCCCGTCGCCCGGCATCGTCGCTGCGGCGATCAAGAACCAGTATTACGACAGCGGCTTGAAATACCTCGAGGCGCTCGGCGACGCACTGCAGATCGAGTATGAAACCATTGTACGCTCCGGCTTTGTGTTGCAGATCGATGCTCCCGACCTCGCCCTGGAGCGGCACATTTCCTACAAAGATGCGCCACTTTCGAAATTTCTCGAATTCGTCGAACAAGTCGTGGCAGTGATCAACCGTGCGCTCAAAGACATTCCATCAGACCGTGTGCGCCTCCACGTGTGTTGGGGCAATTCGGAAACTCCCCATGATAGCGACGTACCGCTTGAGGATATCCTGCCGATCATTCAGCAAGCGAACGTCGGGGCTCTCTATTTGCCCTTCGCCGGCCCGCGTCACGCGCATGAATTCCGCTGCTTCGAGAAGTTTCCGCTGAAGTCCGGACAGATTCTGGTGGCCGGCGTTATCGACCCGCTGACCAACATCATCGAGCACCCTGAGGTGGTATCGGATCGAATCGAACGGATAGTTGCTGTGATCGGAGACGCGTCCGCCGTGCTCGCCGCGAACGATTGCGGCTTCGATACCTCGGCAGGGTGGGGGCGTGTCGCGCCGGATGTGGTCTGGGCGAAGCTGCGTGCTCTCAGGGACGGGGCGCGACTCGCGTCTGCGAGACTGTTCTGATTTTCCGATGCGCCGCTTCTCGTTTGACTTCCGCGCCGGTGAAGGAGCCGCCCATCAAGAGCGTGCGCGCGTCTCGGGGAGGCCGTAAGTCAGGGCCAATCATCTGAAGGAAAGGAACGTCCACGTTGAGTCCGCTTTACCCCTATAAGCGGACATGGAGCGACGCGAAGGGCATGTCCGCTTAGTGCCTAAGCGGACATCGAGCCCACAGTTTCTCGTCGGCGGACGGAGCAACAAGATCAGCGGATCGAGGCCGAGCGAACCAAAGGCACCCCGCCTCCTGTCACTGCGGTGCGCCACCCCTCCTTTTGCATGCTGACCGGAATTTCTTGCGCACCTTGCCGTGCAGGCCTTTGGCATCGGCTTGATCCGAGCACGCCTTAGAGATCGCCTGTTTATCCGCGGGGCTCGCCGCAGGCGCGGCTGCAGAAGGAGATGGAGTTTGCGCCGACGCGACGGCGGTGGCGAGGGTGAGCGACAGCACGGTCGCGCAAAATATCATAGGTCGCATGAGGCCTCCTCTTTGAATAAGGGCGATGAAGCCGCCGCACTAATCGGACGCTTCGTTGCACAGGCGATAGACCTCAATTCCTGCAAGGGCTCTTGGTAACGGCTGCAGCCTGACAGGCTGGAACCGGTTGTGCGATGGAGTGTCCGATAGCGCGCTGCGGACTGCGCCAGTGACGAAGATGCCGTTCTCATGGCTCTCCAGGAGCTTGGCCGAGGCACTTTGCAATTGCGAAGCGATCCAAACGTCGCGGCCGTACAGAAATGACCTGAATGCGTAAAGTGTGCCGCGATGAAGTCCGATACTGACCGTGCAGCCGAATTGTTCCTGACACCGAATTGCATCCCAGTTCAGGGCCAAGCGTTCTGCCCCCGCAATGGCCTGCGCGGCCTCGGCAAAAGTTACACAATAGGAATCGCCAACGTTAAACCGGATCGTGCCGGAGAATTCCTGCGCCATGCCGCGGGTCACCGCATCTAGCGCATCGAGGATGCGCTCTACCGTGGTGCTGGAGGGCTCGGCGTCCAGCATCCTACCGAAACCCTCGAGGTCTGAGAACAGGATGTAGGTGTCGGCGATTGCACGCGTGCGATGGCGCTGCTCGATACGGTAAATTGGCATTGGTTCGGCAAAGCCCTTGAACGCGAAATTCTCGACGAGCACCGTCTGGATTTCGGCCGATGTGATGGCAAGCCGAGCACCAGCTGTGAGGTAGATTTCGTCGGGCGGCGTTACCGCCTCCACGCGGGCGGCGAGCGCAAAAGCGTCACCGATGAAGTCGCCATCCTGAAGGGCGATATCGCCGAGCGCGATCACAATGCGTATGGCCAGCCGGTCGTCGCCTCGGCTGAGCTGCGCTAATCGCAACGACTCTTGCATCGCGATCGCCGCTTTGGCCGCGCCAGTGACACTGGGAAATTCCAGCCAATAGCCGTCGCCCGCGCCCTTCATGATCCGGCCGTCATGCTCGGCGGCGTGGCGCGCTAGGAAGTCGCGATGCTCGCTGAGAAGCGCCTGCAGATCAGCCGCCAGTAGTTGACGGAAACGGGCTGTCGAGCCGCTGATATCGGTCTTCATGACCACAGTAGTGCGAAGCGGGTTCATCGTGCGCCATCGCTTCTATGCGCCCGTTGGTCTCCTCAGCCTACGGCAATTTCCGGTTCATTGGGAGCGGAATGAAAACAAACATGCAATTTCGAAAGCCTACCGTATGGGCGATACACCCGCGGGCACCTCGGGCTTCCGCGTATCTCTGCCGGATGCTAGCGTTTACACCGAACTCTGGTCGCTCCGCGTAATATTCCTGGCAGGTCGCGTGCATCAGCTGAAAGCGCGAGACGAAACCGGCCGCAGGGTCCGCTTCTATGTGGCTCTCGGCCTGGTGACCGCGGCGACGCTGATGCTGCAGATCATCGAGACCAGAATCATTTCCGTGACGTCCTGGTACCACCTGGCGTTCTTCGTCATCAGTATCGCCATGTTCGGCCTGACCGCCGGTGCGGTTTTCGTCTATCTGCGCAAGGAGAGGTTCCGACCGGAGCGGCTGTCCTACGACCTGGCCGTGGCGACGCTGGCCTTCGCCTTGACGACCGATCTCGCCGTCGTCGTGCAATTGACGCTGGTCACAGGCGCATCGCCGTCGCTCACCGCCCTGGTGGCCTGGGCGGAATTCGCGCTCTGCCTGGCCTTGCCGTTCTTCTTTTCGGGCATCGTGGTGAGTCTTGCGCTGACGCGCAGCCCCTACTCGATCGGAAAGGTCTACGGCGCGGACCTGATCGGCGCTGCCATCGGCTGCATCGGGGCGCTCGTGCTTCTGAACGTCACGAGCGGACCGTCAGCCGTGTTGTGGGTCGGTGCCCTCATCGCGCTTGCCGCGCTCGGTTTCGCCGGCTCCGGACTCGGCGAGCTTCACGCATCCGGCGCGATCGGCGCCAAGCTCTTTCGCTACCGCCGCAGCATCTTCGCGGGGTGCCTGCTGTTTGCGATTGCTAACATGCTCACGATCCATGGCGTCCGGCCGACGATCGTCAAGGATGCCTTGGAAGCGCCGGCCGATTTTGTCTTTGATCGCTGGAATTCGTTCTCCCGCATCACCGTCGGTGAAAGCTACGCAGGCCCGCCGGCGATGTGGGGGCCTTCGCCGCGCTGGCAGCCCTCGACGATCGAGCAGCGATGGCTGACGATCGACGGCAGTGCCGGCACCAGCATCTACCGCTTCGATGGAAACCTCGCGAGCCTGGGGTTCCTGCGCCACGACGTGAGCAACCTCGCCTATGCCATTGCGGACCTGAAGACAGGCGCCGTTATCGGCGTGGGCGGCGGCCGGGATGTCCTGTCGCAACGCCTCTTCGGCGTGAGGGATGTGACGGGCATCGAGATCAACCCGATCATCATCGATCTCCTGAAGCGCCGCTTTTCCGATTATACCGCGATCGCGACATTGGATGGAGTGACGCTCGAATTGGACGAGGCACGCAGCTGGTTTGCCCGCACGCCGCGCTTCTTCGACGTCATCCAAATGAGCCTCGTCGATACCTGGGCGGCGACCGGCGCCGGCGCCTTCACGCTCACGGAGAACGGTCTTTACACGGTCGAGGCCTGGCAACGCTTTCTTGGCCGGCTCAACCCGGACGGCCTGTTCACGGTGAGCCGCTGGTACGCGCTTGGCGAAGTGGACGAGACCGGCCGAATGGTCAGCCTTGCCGTCGCGACCCTGCTTGCGAACGGCGCCGCCGAGCCCAGGCGCCACCTGTTCCTGGCGGCGGCAGGAAACGTGGCGACATTGATCGTGACGAAGTCGCCGCTCTCGGCGGCAGCGCTCGCAGCGCTCAAGGACGCCGCCAAAGTCAATGAATTTCCGGTGCTGCTGAGCCCGGACAGTGTGGCGCCCTCCGCCAAGCTCGAGAAGATCGTCAGCGCCACGGACCGCAATACGCTCGACCAGACCACGGCCGCCTTCCACCTCGATCTCACGCCGCCTACCGATGCGCGCCCCTTCTTCTTCAACCAGTTGAGGTTCCTCTCGCTGTTCGATGCGGACGTGCTCGCGCATCTCGCTCACGACGGAGTGGTCGCGGGCAACCTGACCGCGACGCTGACCCTCGCCATGCTGGTTCTGATATCGCTCGTGCTGGTCGGCGCTACGATCGTCGTTCCGTTGCAGTCGACGGTCAGAGAAACCGGCTGGCAGTTGGCCGTGGGCGGCACCGTCTATTTCGCCCTGATCGGGATCGGCTTCATGATGGTCGAGATCGGTCTCCTGCAGCGGATGAGCGTCTTCCTCGGTCATCCAACCTATGCGCTGAGCGTCGTTCTGTTCAGCCTGATCCTTTGGACGGGCGTCGGCAGCATGGCATCCGAGCGCATCCGGCTTGCCGGGGCCGGCAAGCTCGTCGCCTGGGGCGTGGCGAGCGCCTGCTACCTGTTTGCGTTGCCGTTCTGGCTGCCGCCGCTCCTCGCCGACCTCGATGGAGCAGGCCTTTTCGTTCGTGCCGGCCTCTGTGTTCTTGTCCTGGCGCCGGCAGGCTTCCTGATGGGCTTTGGATTTCCAACCGGCATGCGTCTGGTCTCCGCCATCAACACCGGTCCCACGCCCTGGTTCTGGGGGATCAACGGAGCCGCAGGCGTCCTCGCTGCGAGCGTTGCCGTTGTCACCAGCATTGCCTTCAGCATCGACACGACGCTCAGGATCGGAGCCGCCTGCTATCTCCTGATCACCGTTCCAGCCGTCTTGTTGGTATTGGTCGGCGCGCGATCCCACGGCGCCATCATACGATCCCTGCACCCGAGCAAAGCCGCGAATGTGAGCTAAGATCTGTTACCGCACCACACCGACCGGCAGGCGGAGCGTGAACACCGAGCCGGTGTAATCCCTATCTCGGCATCCTCAAGGATCGCCGTGAGCGTGGCGCGGCCGCTGTACCCGCGGAAGGTCGATGGCGTTGTCGATACCACGCGCGACCATCTCCGCAGTGCGCATCCGGTTCCCGTCACTCGGCAGTGCGATCTCGTTCACGTACGCGACCCCGCGATCGTTTTCGACTAGGCGAGGCGGCCGTCGAACCGACCTTGAACAATCTTTTCTGTTGTTCCGCGACGTTTTTAGTCGCAGCGGCGCTCCCTGCGCGTGATCGTGCGGTC
>CBFGVM010000126.1:0-10363 GCA_965652015.1 uncultured Alphaproteobacteria bacterium | reverse complement strand
CCATCGACGAAGCTGTTGAACATCTTCGGATTGATCGACTTGCGGTCCGCAATCGAGAGATATTTATCGAGAATGTCCCACACGGTGTCGGGGGTGGAACGGTGGTAGTGCGGCTCGTAACGCGTGCCCTTGCCGGCGGCGATCACCGTGAAGCCGCAGGCGCGCGCCCAGTCCACGTGCTCGCAAATGAGCGCGGGCTGGTCGCCCCATGCGAGACTGTAGACCACGCCGGCGGTCTTCGCCTTGCGCGCAAGCAGCGGACCGGCAAGCGCGTCGGCCTCGACATTGACCATGACGATATGCTTGCCGTGACCGATCGCGCTCAGGGCGTGGCGTATGCCGGCCGCCGGAACGCCGGTCGCCTCGACGACGACCTCGATTTCGGGAAAGGCGATCAGCGCTTGCGCATCGTCCGTCACATGCGTGCGGCGGCGCGCGAGTGCCTCACCCAGCGAGGGAGCGGAAACCGCCGCATCGTCCCACCCCGCGACCCCAAGTTGATGCAGCGCACGAGCGACGTCGAGATCGGCAACCGCAACAACATGCATCCCACGCGTCAAGCGAGCCTGGGAAAGAAACATGGTGCCGAACTTGCCCGCGCCGATGACGCCGACAGTGACCGGACGGCCGGCAGCCTCCCGCTCGAGCAGCATGGCGTGGAGATTCACGGGAATGCTCCGGTCCCTCAAGCAATATGGTCATTACGGCAGAGGAAGCGCGTGCTGTCTAGCGCAGGTCCCATGCAAGCAGCAGACCGAGTCGCCGCACGAACGTCTATTGGCACAGCGCGCGAGTCACGAACGTCTCGGTCCGGCATTCGGCAGCGCTCGCGGCGCGGCCGCGGAGCAAGACTTGCGCCGGGCATTTCTGCTCCGACTGGGTATCGAGGCTGTTGCCGGTGCTAAATCCTTTGCCACGGCAGGCTGCCGTCGCCGCCGCCTGACAATCGGGGCCGCCGCCAGCCGATACGGCGCAGCGCTCGCGCACCGGCACGACGCGCACATTCGGCCATCCCATGACGGCGCCGGTCGCCTCCTTGGCCGCATCGCGGGTCTGATCTGTAAGCTGATCGAAGGTCTGCTGTGCGCCCTGCAAATCGGTTCTGAACTTCGTCGTGCCATCGTCGAGCCAACGGCCGATTGCATCGACGAAGCCCGGCCGGGGCAGCGGATTGGATTCGGCCGCGGCCGGCGGAGCGCCCTCGCCCGGCCTTGGAATCTCGCCTGGAGGGCGCGCGTCTTGCGCGAGGGCGGAGGCAACCAGGAAAACCCCGCATGCGGCGACCGCTGCGCGCACCGCGAAGCCTTGAGCAGCGATTTGTGGTGAACGGCCGGTCATCCCCATCCCGTGATAGCACAGCCGCGCGAAGGCTGGGCGCGGGCCGTGGCAAAATTGAGGAGCGGTGGAACTCAGAACAGATAGACCGCGGCAAAAATGCCGGCGACGAGCACGACCGCAAAGGCCGTCGCCCAGACCTCCAACCGCTCTTCCAGAATGGCGCGCGCTCGCGCGCCGTAGCGGTTGAGCAGGAAGGCCTCGAGGTAGAACCGCATCCCGCGCGTGATGATCGACAGGACGACGAACAGGAAGAAATTGTAACCGGCAAAGCCCGACGCAATGGTCACGATCTTATAGGGGATGGGCGTGAATCCTTTGATCAGGATGATCCAGCCGCCCCACTGCGCGTAGGCCGCGCGGAACGCGTCGACCTTATCGCCGTAACCATAGAGCTGGATCAGCCAGAGCCCGACCGATTCGTAAAGCACCGCGCCGATGAAATAGCCGAGCACGCCGCCGGCGACCGACGTGATCGTGCACACGGTCGCGTAGAACCAAGCGCGGTCCGGGCGCGCCAGCGCCATGGGAACGAGCATCGTGTCGGGCGGGATGGGAAAGAACGAGCTTTCCATGAACGATACCGCGCCCAGCAGCCAAGTGGCGTACGGCTTGTCGGCGGCGGCGATGCACCAATTGTAGAGGCGGCGAAGCATGGCGGGCCTGCTTAGCGGCGAGCGCCGCAATTGTCCATCCGCCCGAGGCGACAGAGCTCAGCTTGCTCGAAACCGTCTCAAGACGCTCAGCCGTTCGTCCCCGCGAAAGCGGAAACCCAGTCTTTGGGCTTGGATTCCGGCTTGTGCGGGAATGAGCGGAGTTTGGTGCGAGCTCGCGTCTATGCAAGGGGCGATCAACGCCGCTTGCGCACGCGGCTGCGATCGAGCGCGACAACCTTACGCCGCGTTGCCGCGTCGGCGCGTTCCTTCGGAAGTTTCTCGGCAATTCCCAAGAGCCGCTCGCGCTGCTCCATCTCCGTCCACACGTCGCCCGGATGGACGCCGGAGGCGACCCAGAGCACCACAAGATTGTAGAGCAGGTCGGCGCTTTCGCGCACCACCGCTTCGGAATTGCCGTGCATGGCGTCGATCACCACCTCGACCGCTTCCTCCGCGAGCTTCTTGGCCATCTTGCTGCGCCCCGCGCGCAACAGCCGCGCGGTCCGCGAGGATGCCGGGTCGGCGGCGCGGGCGGCCAGGACGGCCTGGTAGAGCCGATCGAGCGAATCACTCATGCCGGCTCAGAATACCGCCAATCGGTCGCAAGTGGGTTAACGAATATGGCTCGCTAGTCCTCACTGGCGAACAACGAGGCATTGCCACCCACAGCGGCGGTGTTGATGGTCACCACCTGCTCGGCGGCAAATCGCTCGACATAGTTGGGCCCGCCCGCCTTGGGCCCGGTGCCGGAGAGCGCGCTGCCGCCGAACGGCTGCGTGCCGACGACCGCGCCGATCATGCTGCGATTGACGTAGACGTTGCCATGAGCAAGCCGCCCCACGATGTGATCGACGGTAGCATCGATGCGGGAATGGATGCCGAGCGTGAGCGCGTAGCCGTTTGCCGCAATCTCATCGAGCAGCGCATCGAGCTCGCCGGCGCGCCAGCGCACAACGTGCAGGATCGGTCCGAACACCTCTTGCCGCAAATCCCGCGCGTGCTCGAGCATGATGATGGCCGGCGGCACGTAGGTGCCTCTCTGCGGCAACGGCTTGAAAGCATCCCAGCGGAAGTGCAGGCGGCCTTTCCGCTCCTTGTCGGCAATCCAGCGGTCGAGCTTCTCCTTCGCCTCGGCATCGATCACGGGCCCCACATGGGTGGAAGGCGCGCGCGGATCGCCGAGGGTGAGCTCGCGCGCGGCGCCTGCGATCATCTCGACGATGGGATCGGCCACGTCCTCCTGCACGCAGAGCAGGCGCAGCGCCGAGCAGCGCTGGCCGGCTGAGCGGAACGCCGAGGTGATGACATCGTCGGTGACTTGCTCCGGCAGCGCGGTCGCGTCGACGATCATCGGATTGATGCCGCCGGTTTCCGCGATCAGCGGCACGATGGGACCATCCTTCGCGGCCAGCGCGCGATCGATCGCGCGGGCGACTTCGGTCGAGCCGGTGAAGGCAACGCCCCCGACGCGCGGATCGGCGACGAGCGCGGCGCCGACTTTGCCGTCGCCCGGCAACAGATGCAGCGCGCTCGATGGAATTCCCGCTTGATGCAAGATGCGCACCGCCTCGCCGGCGATGAGCGGCGTCTGCTCGGCTGGTTTCGCAACCACTGTATTGCCGGCAACCAGCGCGGCGCTGACCTGACCGAGAAAGATCGAGAGCGGAAAATTCCATGGGCTGATGCAAACGAATACGCCACGGCCGCGGTAGCGAAGCTCGTTTGCTTCGCCGGTCGGCCCGGGTAACGACCGCGGCGCCAGCGTGCGGCGCGCCTCGAGCGCGTAGTAGCGGCAGAAATCGACCGCCTCACGCACTTCCGCCAACGCGTCGTCGAGCGTCTTGCCGCCCTCCGCCTGCAACAGCGCGATGAGCCGGGCGCGCCGTCGTTCCAGGAGATCGCCAGCGCGCTCGAGCACGGCGGAGCGCACCTCGAGCGCGGTCGCGGCCCATGGGGCAAAACCCGCGTGCGCTGCCGCCATGGCCGCCGAGGCGACGGCGCCGTCGGCCTCGCCAACCCGGCCAATCACGTTGCCATCGATCGGCGACAGCACCGAGCGCTCGATGCCGGGACGGCTCGTCCCATCGACGAGCGGCGCCGCCTCGACCGCAGGGCGGGCATCGCGGATCTCGGCGAGCAGCGCATCGAGTGCCATCCGGTCGCCGAATTCCACGCCGGACGAGTTGCGCCGTTCCGGGGCATAAAGGTCGCGCGGCAGAGGAATCTTCGGGTTGCGCGCACGACGCGCGTCGCCGATCCGGTTTTGCGGACGTTCGAGAATCGAGGCGACCGGCACCGCTGGATCCGCGGCCACCGACACGAAGGAGGAGTTCGCGCCGTTCTCCAGCAGACGGCGCACGAGATAGGCGAGAAGATCGCGGTGGCCGCCGACCGGAGCGTAGATCCGGCACACCGCCCGCGGGTAATCGGCCAGCAAGAGCTGGTACAGCGCCTCGCCCATGCCGTACAGGCGCTGGAATTCATAGCCTTCAACGCCGCCGGCATCCTCGATCACACTTGCGACGGCGAGCGCGTTGTGAGTGGCGAATTGCGGATAGAGCCGCGGTCGCTTGGCGAGCAGCTTTCTGGTGCAGGCGGTGTAGCAGAGGTCGGTCATCGCCTTGCGCGTGAACACGGGATAATCGGCGAGACCGCGCTCCTGGGCGCGTTTGATCTCGGTATCCCAGTAGGCGCCCTTGACCAGCCGCACCGCCAGTCGGCAGCGCAGCCTCCTGGCGGTTTCGTCAAGCCACTCGATCACGGCAGGCGCGCGCTTCTGATAGGCTTGTACCGCAAGCCCAAAGCCGTCCCAGCCGCGCAGCGACGTCTCCGCCAGGACTGCTGCGATCACGTCGAGGGTGAGTTCGAGCCGATCGGCCTCCTCGGCGTCCACCGTAAGATCGAGGCCGCAGTCGCGCGCCTTGCGCGCTAGCTGGAGCACCTTCGGCACGAGTTCGCTCAAAACCAGCTCGCGCGATACCGCCTCGAAGCGCGGATGCAAGGCGGAAAGCTTGACCGAAATGGCGGCACGGTTGGCATCAGCGGGATGCACGCCGATGGCCTCGATCGCATGGGCGTAGGACGCGAAATAACGCTCCGCGTCCGAGCGCGTGCGCGCACCCTCCCCCAGCATGTCGAATGAGTAGCGCAGCGCGCGTTGGTCGCGGGCGCGCTCGAGCGCCTCCTCGATGGTCTGTCCGAGCACGAAATGCGAGGCCAAGAGCCGCATCGCCTGGCGCGTGGCCGCGCGTACGGCGGGAATGCCGAGGCGTTTGATGAGACTTTCCAGAATCGTATCCGGGGTCTCGCCGGGGTGGATGATGCGAGCGGTAATGCCGAGGGTCCACGCCGAGGCCGAGACCAAGAGCGCGCTCGATTTGACATGGTGCGACGACCATTCGCCGGTCGCCAGCTTGTCCTCGATCAGCCGGTCGGCGGTGACGGCATCGGGCACCCGCAGCAGCGCCTCCGCCAATACCATGAGGGCAAGCCCCTCCTTGGTTGAGAGCGAATAGGCGTGCAGGAAATCCTCGACGCCGCCGAGTCCCCCGGCCCTCGCCCTGATCCCCTCGACCAGACGCCTTGCGTAGGCGTCGATTCGCCGTTCGGCCTCGCTGGCGCGGGCGGCTTCATCGAGCAGGGTGGCCGCGATCGCCTCGTCGGGCGGCGCGTAGGCAGCGCTGAAGAGGGGTGCCGTATCTGCATCCGCAGCGGGGCAAGTGTTCGTATCTGCGATCATGGCCGGGCGCACTCGAGGAGCCCGCCTCGAGCTGAGGCTCGTTAATCTTAACAGCCGTTCACGTGGTCGAGGCGAAAGAATAACTCGCATGCGGGCACAAAGTGGCAGCGCGCGGTGTTTGGAATTCTGTGAAGGACGGGCGCGAGACGCGATCTCGCCTTGCGCTTTGTAGCGTCATGTTCTTTATCTGGCTCCGTCAGCCGCGGTTTACGACGAGGCGGTGCGGGGCCGACGTAGAGGGAGCAGCCATGGGCCTCCTCAACCTCACGCGGATGCATCGGCCCGCCCGGCTGCTCGCGGCAACGCTCGCAATGATGGCGGCATCGCCTGCCGCGGCGCAGACCAGCATCAAGTTCTCGCTCGACGGGCGCCTGGAGGGATTGGCCGCGACCTTTTTCCTTCCCCAGGACCGTGGCTATTTCCGGACACAAGGTCTCAATGTCACCGTGGACGAGGCGACGACCGCACTCGAGCCGATTACCCGCGTGGCCTCCGGCGCCTATGAGATGGGCCTGGCCGATATCAATACCCTCATCAAATATCGCGACCAGCATCCCTCCCCGGCGGTGAGGGCGGTATTCATGCTCTATAACAAACCGCCCTTCGCCATCGTGGCGCGCAGGAGCCGCGGCATCACCGAGCCCAAGGAACTCGAAGGCAAGAAGCTCGGCGCGCCGCCCGCCGGCATCACCTTCGGCGAGTGGCCGCTCTTCGCCAAGCTCAACCACATCGATGCGGCGAAGGTGACGATCGAGACTATCGGCATCCCGGTGCGCGCGCCAATGCTGGCCGCCGGTCAGATCGACGCGGCGCTCGGCTACTCGTTCCGCCTCTACGTGGATCTCAAGGATCGTGGCGTGCCCGTGGACGACATCGTGCTCATGCCCATGGCGGATTACGGACTCAAGCTTTACGGCAATGCCATCATCATCAACCCAAAATTCGCCGCCGAGAAGCCGGAAGCGGTCAAGGGGTTCTTGCAGGCCTTTCTGCACGGCCTGAAAGACATCGTGCGCCGCCCCACCGAGGCGGTCGACACGCTCATGCGGCGCGACGACGCGGTGAAACGGGAGGTCGAGCTGGAACGCCTGCGCATGGCCATCCGCGACAACATCGTCACCCCGGAGGTGAAAGCCAACGGCTACGGCACCATCGATCCTGCGCGGCTTACCGCATCCATCGATCAGATCGGCTTGGTCTACACCTTCAAGGCCAAACCCAAGGCGGAGGATATCTTCGACGCTTCGTTCCTGCCGCCCGCCCACGAGCGCAGAGTTCACTGAGCGCGCGGCATCGCGCCATAGGCCGCGCCCGATCCGAGCAGTGGCCTCCCGGCATCCCGCGCGCTTGGGGCAAGCCCGTTCGCAGCAGGCAAGCTGCAGCAAGCGCCTTCAGGGCGCGATAGCGGCCCGGTTGTGGTTCGGTGCGAACCGGACATGCTATAAATTCCGCCGATACGTTAGCCCCCTCAGCCCCGCTTTTGCCGGTGTCGGCCCCATGAAATTGCTCAGTGTTTACATCCGCGTGCTCGGGCTGCTTGGGCGCGAGGCCCGTTTGGGCTGGGTGCTCGCGCTCGCCAATCTGGCGCTCGCCTCGGCGATGTTCGTGGAGCCGATCCTGTTCGGCCGCATCGTCGATACGCTCGCGAATGCCCAACCACGCATCTCGCAAGTCGCTTGGCGCGATTTGATGCTGCTGGTCAGCGCATGGGTCGGCTTCGGGCTGTTCATCATCGTCTGCGGCACCCTAGTGGCGCTCCACGCCGATCGCCTGGCGCACCGCCAGTATCAGGTGGTGCGGACCATGTTCTTCGAACACGTGCTGCAGCTGCCGCTGAGCTACCACACGGGCTCGCATTCCGGGCGGCTGGTGAAGGTGATGATGGTCGGAACGAACACGTTGTGGGCGCTTTGGCTCGCTTTCTTTCGCGAGCACTTCGCCAGCTTCGTATCGCTCATCGTGCTGCTGCCGCTGACGCTGTTCATCAACTGGCGCTATGGCCTGATGCTGATCGTATTGTGCGCGGTGTTCGCCGTGGTGATCGCGCTGGTCGTACGCAAGAGCGAACGACTGCAGAGCACGGTCGAGCGCTACTATAGCGACGTGGCCGAGCGCACCACCGATACGTTGGGAAATATCGCGCTGGTGCAGAGCTTCGCGCGGATCGAGACGGAAGTCTCCGGCATGAGGAAGATGGGCGAAGAGGTGCTGAGCGCACAGATCCCGGTTTTGTCTTGGTGGGCGGTGACGACGGTGATCACGCGGACATCGACCACGCTGACGATGCTGTCGATTCTCGTGCTCGGCGTCTGGTTCTACCTGCGCGATCTCACCACCGTCGGCGAGATCGTCATGTTCATGAGTTTTGCCGCGCTGCTGATCAGCCGGCTCGAGCAGGCGGTCCAATTCGCCAACCGGATGGTCATGGACGCCCCGCGGCTCGCCGAATTCTTCGACGTGCTCGATACCGAGCCGGCGGTACACGACCGCCCCGATGCCATCGATCCCGGGCGCGTGCACGGCCTCGTGGAATTCAAGGACGTATCGTTTTCCTACGACGGCAAGCGGGCCGCGGTGGCCGATCTGAGCTTCACGGCATTGCCCGGCGAAACGGTGGCGCTCGTCGGCGCGACCGGCGCCGGCAAATCGACCGCGCTCGCTTTGCTGCACCGCGCCTTCGATCCGCAATCGGGCACGGTGAGGATCGATGGCATGGACGTTCGGGCGCTGACGCTTACCGGGCTGCGGCGCAACATCGGCGTCGTGTTCCAGGAGGTGCTGCTGTTCAACCGCTCGATCGCCGAGAACCTGCGCGTCGGCAAGCCCGACGCCACCGATGATGAGCTGCGTGCAGCCTGCGAGCGCGCGCAGGTCCTCGACGCGATCGAGGGCCTGCCGCAAGGCTTCGACACCAACGCGGGCGAGCGGGGACGCTTGTTCTCCGGCGGCGAGCGCCAGCGGCTGTCGATTGCGCGGGCCTTGCTCAAGGACCCGCCCATTCTCATCCTCGACGAGGCGACGAGCGCGCTCGACGCATTGACCGAGGCCAGAGTCCAAGCTGCACTCGCGGAGGTCATGAAAGGCCGCACGACCTTCGTGATCGCCCACCGGCTCGCCACCGTCCGCAACGCAAGCCGCATCCTGGTCTTCCAGGCCGGCCGCATTGTCGAGAGCGGCCCCTTCGACGAACTGATCCAACGCGGCGGGCACTTCGCCGAGCTTGCCCGCAGCCAATTCATGGCCGGCGAGCCGGTGAAGAAGCGACATGCGCGCGCGGGCAGCCAGCCGGCGGAAGCGTAGCGAGCGAGTTCGCTGCGGTTAAGGAAACGGGCGTTTGCGGCGCAGAACCGGCGGGCGAATAACCATCTTAGGCGGATTTGGACTGCCCCGGCGGCAGGATCGTGATCGAGCGCGATTTCCATCGGCATGCTGACGACCAAACGAAAAATCGCGCTCGCTCGCGTGCTCAATTTCGCCCTCGTCGGCGCGCGCGCGCTCGCAGGCCGCTCTTCCCGCGTGATCGCTCGGCGGCGCGATGTGAATTGGGAACTGGAACTCAACGAGGGCATCGATCTTGCGATCTATCTTGGGCTTTATCAGCGCATCCCGCGACGCGCCGCGCGCTGGATTACGCCCGGCGCGCTCGTGTTCGATATCGGTGCCAATATCGGCGCGCACAGTCTTCCCCTTGCCCGGGCGGTCGGCCGTGACGGCGTCGTCGTGGCAGTCGAGCCGACCGATTACGCATTCTGCCGCCTTCAGGCCAACGCCGCTTTGAATCCGGACCTGCAGTCCCGGCTCATTCTGGTCCAGGCCGCTTTGACCGCGCAGACCGACGGTCTCGGTGCAAATGAGAATGCCCGATTCTACTCACGCTGGCCGCTCAGTGGTGGCGGCCCCGACCGGCACCGCAAACACCTCGGTGAGCTGGAGACGGCAAAGGGAGCACGCTTCCTCACCCTTGATACCTTGCTGCAGGAGGTGCAAGCCAAGCACGGCATCAAGCGACCCATCGCCTTCCTCAAACTCGATGTGGACGGTCACGAACTCGACGTCTTGCGCGGCGCGACACAACTGCTGACCGCGCAGAAGCCGCCGATCCTGATCGAGATCGGACCTCACGTGCAGGACGAACTTCCGCAGCGCTTCGAGCAACTCATCGGGATATTTGAGGGTCACGGTTACCGCCTCGAGACCGGCGATACCGGCAAAAAACTGCCGTTGTCGGCGCCTGCGCTGAGAGGCTTGATCGGCGACGGTGCGACCATCGACGTCATCGCACGCGCCGACATCGAGGAACCGCCCACCTAGCTCGCTTGCGCCTTATGATGACGTTTCGAAACGCGACCAAGTCCACCGTGATCTCTTTCCGATCGGGCGCCACGCGTGCGGCCGATCATCCGCTCGCGACGGTTTTCGTCCTCGCTCTGTTCATCCGGCTGATCAATCTGGCGCTGCTCACGAGTCGCGACTCCTTCTTCGCGGAGCAGGACACGTTCGCCTACTGGACGCTGGGCGCAGCTCTGGCGAAGCCGGAAACCTTTTGGCCGACGCTATCGGCGATGACCGACCGTATGCCGCTTTATCCGCTGCTGCTCGCGGGGGTTCAGCATGTGTTCGGCGACGCCCCCCG
>CBFGVM010000125.1:0-10421 GCA_965652015.1 uncultured Alphaproteobacteria bacterium | reverse complement strand
TCCTCCCAAGCGCGGCGCTGCGCAGCGATGTCGCCGGCGGGATTCCAGACCGGCAATCGCGCGAGAAACTGACGGTCGTGTTCGCTGATCATGCGCGTCGTATCGTCCCGCCCTGCCCAAGGCGCTAGCACAACGCCTCGCGCCCAGCAATTAACCCACAGCGGCGCGCCAACTTCCACCGATCTTGCTCGCTATGTCGTTCGCGACGAGGGCGGCCGCGCTTGCGCACGGCGTGCGGCGGCGATCGGGCATCGTTGTGCCGAGCGTTAACCATCCGTGAACCATGCTTTGGCACAAGCGCCATGCTGCAAAGGGGATTAAGGACATGGCCGATCAGAACGAAGCCAAGACAAAGACCATTGGCTATCTACCCATAGAGAAGGTTCAAACCCTCAAGGGCTGGGATGAGTACCTGGACAAGTCCACTCAGCTTTCAGTCCTGAGAACCGAAGCGCAAAAGGCCAAGAACGCGGTAAGGGATGCTTTGAAGGAACGGCTTAATGATTATGGCGACATCGATTTTGTCGGCGAGGGCGACAGGATCAGAGTTTTCCGGGTCTTTCGCAAGCAGCAAGCGAGGCGCACGAGGTCATTGGATCTATCCGCGTCCTTTCGTGAGCAACCGTTAGAAGGAAAAGCGGAGACGAACTCTCAATATGCGGACGCCTGCGAGGAGAGCGACGACGCGACCCCCAACGCAAACCCCATGACGGAAGAGGCCGCGGCCACACTGGACCCCGTCACGGAGCGCCTCATGGCCATCATGCGAGAGAAAGGGCAGAGGTAAGCGTAGCCGGATGGAGCCGGGGGTAACCCTCTCTCGATAGCTTTGTAATCCCCTCACCCCAACGCAGACGGAAGCTTAGACCTCTGCAAACGCCTGGCCGGATCGAGTCCGCAGCTGCATCAGGCGTCGTCCCCGCGCGGGGCAAGAATTGCGTAGCTCGCACGGCCGGCGGGTAACGGAAAATATCACGCCGCAGCTGATCGCACGAAACGGGAGCCTCCCTGATCGAGGCGCTCGATCTCGTTCCAGATTTCCTTGAAGAACTCGTTGCGAACGATCTTCTCGATGCCGTCTCCGGGCGCGTAATCCGGGTGGAATTGCTTTGCCAGAAAGCGCTTGAGTGCAGCATACCTGACGTCACGGACATTCTGACCGCGAGCATCGTTGCCGGTCTTGGCAATCGCTTCGAGCAACTGCGCCTCCGCCATCAGAGCACGGGCCTTCCAGCTCTCTCGCTGCTGGCCGATCGTGGTCGATAGCATGCCCAATCGCTCGATCTCCTTCACCATCTGCCGATGGTGGATGAAATCCAATTGATGAAGGTCGTCGAGGTCATGCAGGAACAGCTGCATGTCCCCCGCCTTCTTAGTGAGAACCAAGCGGCCTTTCTCTTCCGCTACGGTATAATGATGCATGAGCTCATCGAGAGCGCGGTTCGCAACCGGATCGCACCGAACGTCGCGTAAGCCAAGCGCCATGCGCGCCTCCCGTTTACGAGCACATTGCCGCACCATTGGGCGGTCTTCGAACATGACAATGTGACGGCTTGGCGGCCGGATGGAACTCGAGGTTGAACAGCACGGCGTAGGCTGCGCAAAGGCGCATGGCGAGAATCATCCGCGTGGGCAAAACCACGCGCGCGACGTGCCCACGCGGGGACTGTGCAAGACGCGGGTGACGCGCTTAAGGCTCGATCCGGCTACGCAACTTTCTCTCGCGAGAATCGTTGTCTCATGCGTATGTAATTCTCACGAGGTGCACACATGAGCGCGCATTCGCAGAAGAAGGCCAAGCTCGAGAAGCCGGCAAATTACTACAAGTCGCCGGACGACATCACGAACGACGCGGAGCTGTCGCCCGAGGAAAAAAAGCAGGCGCTCAACACCTGGGAGCAGGACGCGCGGCAGATGATGACCGCCAGCAACGAGGGCATGGCCGGCGAGGACGAAGGCCTGGACCAAGAGGACAGTCCTCGGCTCGGCGAGGTGGTTCGCGCGAAAGCAAAAATCGGCGCCAAGCCGAAGCACAAACAGTCACACTAGGCTTTAACGAACCCCTCACCCATCACCGCTCGCGGCAGCATCGAACGGCTCTCCCGCACTGAACCCGGGCTTGCCCGAGTTCAGCGCTTAGGCCGGCCGAAATCCGATAGATCCGACTTCGGCGGGGAGAGGGCGCAATAACGATTACCGCGTGGGCGCCGATTTCTTCACAGGCTCTTTTCGCGGGGACGATGGGGCATGAGCTGCTCATTCGGATTCAGTATTATTCGTCCATGCTGAAAAAATTGCTGTTCGGCTGCTTTGCCTTCGCCGTCCTGGGTTTCACGATTCTCGACCGTCCCGACTGGAAGCTGCTCGATTTTGATCAAGGCTTCTACGTGACCATTGCCTACGATCTCGACAAACACGGCGTGTTCAGCAACGGCCCTTTCGCGAAAGTGGACAGCACGGTCGCGCGCCCTCCCCCCGGGATGTTCTTCGGTCCGCTCTACCCCACGCTGGTCTTGGCCGCGATGAAGCTCGATCCCCGCTTCGCCGCGGCGGTGAGCTGTGCCGTCGAAGCCGATCGCGGGCATCGCGATCGAGCGACTTGCGAGGCCTACGCGCTGCCCATGCGCTTGCTCAACGCATTCCTGCTTGCGCTAGGATTGATTGCGGTCGCGCTCGCGGCCGAGATCATGATTGGACGAAAATCGGCATTCCTCGTCGCCGGATTATCCGCGCTCGCCGCCGTCGCCGTTGACAGCGACATCTTCTCCTTCGTCATGACCGAGAGCGCGATCTTCGCCATCTACAGCGTGTTTGCCCTGCAGATGCTGCTCGCCTGGAAAGCGGGGCAAAGGCGCTATTTCATTTTCGCCGGAGGCCTGCTGGGCCTGCTCTGCCTCACCAAGCCGTCCTTCGTCATTTTATTTCCGGTGATCGTGGCACTGACCCTGCTCTGGGGCTACCGGTTCTCGAAAGCGGCGCCGGTCCATACGGGTGCGCGCCTCCTCGGCTTCGGTTTGGCGTTCGCCATCGTGCTGGGCGCATGGGCTTCGCGCAACGCGATCTCGGTCGGTAAATTCGGACTGACCGAAGAATACGGCGCCGCGGCGTTGATCGAACGCTTCGCCTACGACGACATGACATTGCGCGAGGCCTTGCAGGCATTTCCCTATTGTCTGCCCGGTGTCGGCGACGTTGCCTTCGACCCGGTATCCGGCACCGACTCGATGCATCGGTTCGTCTACCACACCCCGGGCAGCTTCTTTCATGTGGGCCGGGCCCATCGCGACACATTGGTTCGCCAGCATGGGCGGCTCGATCCGATCATCGGCGGGATCACGCTCGACGAGATGCGCGCAAGATGGTGGCGATACCTGCTGACCACGATTCCGCTGGCTTGGTGCGGCATGTGGGCGGGTTGGCTGATAAGCCTGATCCTCATTCCCGCCTTCGCGATCGCCTGCGTGCGCGCCTTCACCACAAGGCAACCGTTGTTGCTGCTCTATGCGGCGCCCGCCTTCACGATGCTCGCACTGCATGCGGCGGTCGGCAATCACTACACACGCTACAATCTGATCCTGATCGGCCCCTACGCGGCCGGTTTGGCTTTGCTGGCCACGGCATGGTGGGAGCACCGACGCGGGATCGATGCCGATGCTTCGCCCAGCACGGCATAGGTTGCCCACCTCCAGCGCCTAGCGTTCTTATACCGGCGGCCGTCGGCACTGAGCCATCCGATGTCATTGCCGGGCTGGACACCGCAAGTCAGGTTTACCCGACTTGCGGCGTGTAATGCTGCGCAACTCGGGCAAGCCCTAGTTGCGGTGCAATCCATCCGCTTGAATGAATCAGTCTTTTTCCGATGGATGCGCGGCTCAAGCCCGCGCATGACGAGTCAAGAACAACTGTCGGCTGGTATTAAAGGGCCGAGCGAAAACGGCCGGTGGCATCCTGCAGCGCGCCATCGATATACACGTCCCGCACCGAGATGTCGTGCACCTCGCCGCAGTGTGGGCATTTGACCTTCAGCGTCGCCTTCCAGGCGGCCTGAAGGCTTTGCACATCGGTCTCAATGCCGGTGGGCGCTCGGTGGTGTGTTGTCGGGCAGGTGAACAGTAGCGAGGCCATATGCGGCTCCTTCCTTGAACAGGCGGGAGCGCGACCGGTCTCTCAGCCACCGGCGCCTGGGGGATCGCTGCCGATGATGCCCCGAGGGTATGCCTTGCCGACGACGCAGTCTGCTCGCTTTCGTACATAGGGGCACAAAGGAAAGGGATCGCAACGCATCATTCGTCGAGGGTGCCCCGCCTCGGGATGAATTGCGGCATCGTATCCTCCCAGGGACTGTCCGTGAGCACACGCTTGTCGCTGCCGTCGGCCTTCATGATGAAGATGGGGCCGTAGGGCTGGAACGTGTTGTCGTAGCCGGTGCCCAAGACTCATCACTGCCGGAATCGGACTTGCGCAGATCGATACCTGCGCGAAGCGTGCTCCGCTCGCTTCGGGTCCGGGGCTGGTTCGAGCGAACGCTTGCAGTAGCAGGTCGCTCGCCACAGCCGTATAATGGCGGGTGATGGCCAAGAGACAGTGGCGCGCTACGGCCCGTAACGCGAAACGCCGGACAACCGACCCACGGCAGCAGCCAAGGAATTCCGGAATCGGTCGCCGGCCGCGAACGAGCCGGCGTGGACTATCGGGGAGACCGTGAGTTCGGCCCACGTGACTCCAGACCAGCATCGACGCAATCGCCTTCTGGCGGCGCTGCCGCCGCGGGATTTCGCGTTGCTCGAACCGCATCTGCAGATCGTGCCCATCGCCGAGGGCGAGTTCTTGCACCTGCCCGGCGATCCAATCGACCGGGTTTACTTCCTGCACAGCGGCATCGTTTCCCTGATCGCGATTTCCAAGGATGGAGATGCCATCGCCACGGCGAGCGTGGGCAGCGAGGGAGCCATCGGCACGATTGCGGGGACCGGCTTCGTGCAGGCCTTCACGCGGGCGCTGGTCCAAGCGCCGGGGGCCGCCTCACAAATCGCGGTCTCGCCCTTCCGCCGCGCGGTAAACAAGAGCGAGGCGCTCGGCGATCTCCTCACCCGCTATCACATGGCGCTGATGTGCCAGGTGCAACAGACCTCGTTGTGCAATTCGGTGCATGACGCGATCTCGCGGTTGAGCCGGTTAGTGTTGGTCCTGAGCGAGCAAGCCGGGGACGACAGCATCTCGTTCAGCCAGGAACGGCTGGCCGACATGCTGGGGCTGCGCCGATCGAGCGTGACGGTGGCGGCGCAGGCGCTGCAAGCACGGCGCTTGATCAGATATCGCCGCGGCCGCATCGAAATCGTCAACCGCAAGGCGCTCAAAGCCGCCGCGTGCGAATGCTACGAGGTCGTCACCCGCACGCTCGACCAATTTTTGCAGTACAAACCGGTCAGGAGATAATTGCGTAGCGAGCGAAGCTCCCAGGCCCGGGAGCTGGGCTACATGCCGGCGCGCGTCTCCCAGTAAGCGGGGGTGCCGTAATGCCGATGGGTGCGCATCTCCCAATCGCGATCCTGCCAGGAATCGTCGCTGAACTCGGGCGCGTCTTTGAGTTGTTTCTCCGTAATATTTGTGCGAAATCCGCCGAGCGACTTATCGTAAGTCAGGGCGCCCCAGGGAATCGGATAGTGGCTGTGGCCGAGACCCATGAAACCGCCGAAGCTCATGACGGCATAGGCGACCCGGCCGGACAGCTTGTCGATGATGAGGTGATCAATCTCACCGATATTCTTGCCGTCGGGCGAATAGACCGTGGTTCCTTGCACGTCTTCGCTTGAAATACATTGATGGGCGGGATGAGCCGTTGCGCGTGCCATGGCGTTCCTCCTTGGAATGGCTTTCGCCTTCTCAATTCCGTCACGCCGCCGATGTTCCTCATAGATCGCCGTATTGGACACGGTGGGCGAAGGCACGCAGGCCGATGGTCGTCGAGGCGACACAGAAGCGGCTTGCCGTGCTCGAGGATTGGCTCGGCGGCCAGGACTATCTCGAAGATCGCTTCACGGCGGGGATCTGCCGACGACCACGGCACTGCGCCTCCTGCGCCATATCGACATCGTGTCCGCAGGACCGGCGCGGCAGGCGTATCAGGCGCGCCGCGAGGCGCGCCTCGCTTTCCAGAAGGCGGCCAGGTCAAGCCGTTCGCGGCGGGCGGCGGCTAAGCTCCGAGCGAGGGACAGATTTCGCGCTCAGGCCGGAGCCGCGAGCGGCTTTCCCTTCTCTACGACATAGGTAATCAGAACTCTGGTCCTGGCGTCGCCGGCCTTGCCGCCCGCATGCGGGGTATCGGGCGGTATTTGAAAGCCATCCCCTGGTTTGAGGATGCGGGTCGCCTGACCTTGGATGGGAAGCTCGAAGCCACCTTCCAAGACATAGGCGGATTCGACTCCCGGATGCGTGTGCCGCGCGACGGGCACTCCCGCCTCTATGGTCGCCTCCACAAGCATCGTCGTATAGCCCGGCGTCGGACCGTCAGTCTGCGACAAAATCTTTCGCGTGACGCCGGCGGTGGTTGCGGCCGGCGCACCCTGCGCGGACGCTTCCGTGGCAAAAAAGCCGCTCACTGCGCAGATCGCGCACGGCGCAAAACCCGCGAATCTTCGTCGCGTCAGCATGACAATCCTCCCTACTGTGTCTGGACCATCAGCGCCCAGACTTTGCACGGGATGGTACGGCTGTTACGATTGCGCAGGCAAGCCGGCGCAGCGCGGATGCAGCGAAGCGATATCCGGGTCTGGCGCTTCGAGCATGCCGCGCCAAGTGGGCCGGCGGCGTCACGTGACTGTTACATAGGTTGCGCCCTGAGCGCGTTTCGCCGGTATCTCGCCATCAGGGATGACATCCCGGATGTCGCTTGGCGCATCCGGCTACGCCTTGTCGGATGTTGCACTGGGGCGTGCGATCCGCGGCGGAGCCCCCATATAATTGACACAGCATTGGATCGCCGGAGCGGTCTTTTCTCCAGGAACGGATGGCCATGGAGCGTCGGCTCGCCGCCATTTTCACCGCGGATGTTGCGGGTTACTCGCGGTTGATCGGCGCCGACGAGGAGGGCACGCTCGCGCGGCTCAAAGCGCATCGGCGCGAGCTGATCGACCCCACGATCGCCGGGCATCAGGGCCGCATCGTCAAGACCACGGGCGACGGCGTGCTCGCGGAGTTCGCAAGCCCGGTCAAGGCGGTGCGTTGCGCGATCGACGTGCAACACGGAATGGCGGAGCGCAACGCTAGCGTGCCCGAGGGTCAACGGATCGAATTCCGCATCGGCATCAATGTCGGGGACGTGGTCGTGGAAGACGACGGCGATATTTACGGCGACGGGGTGAACGTGGCCGCGCGGTTGGAAAACATCGCCGAGCCGGGCGCGGTCTACATCTCGCGCACCGTGCGCGATTTCGTCGACGGCACGCCCGAGCTCGTGCTGGAGGATTTGGGCGAACGGGAGCTCAAGAACATCGCCAAGCCGGTGCAAGTGTTCCGTATCGCGCCAGCGCACGCGGTCGGGGCGGCGCAGGCAGCGGCGCCGGCCGTGCCGCACAAGCCCTCCCTCGCCGTGCTGCCGTTCACGAACATGAGCGGCGACGCCGAGCAGGAGTATTTCAGCGACGGTATCAGCGAAGACCTGATCACCGACCTCTCGAAGATCTCCGGCCTATTCATCATCGCGCGCAACTCGACCTTCGCCTACAAGGGCCGTTCGATCAAAGTGCAGGAGATCGGACGCGACCTCGGCGTGCGCTTTGTGCTCGAGGGCAGCATTCGCAAGGCCGGCAACCGCGTCCGCATCACCGCGCAGCTCATCGATGCCGGCAGCGGCGGGCATCTGTGGGCCGAGCGGTTCGATCGTGAACTCACCGACATCTTCGCCACGCAGGACGAGGTGGTGCAAAAGATCGTCGCCGCGCTCGCGGTCAAGCTGACCGAGGGAGAGGCGCGGCGGCTGCAGCGACGCCCGACCGCCAATGTGGAGGCCTACGAGACCTGGCTGCGCGCGCGCGAAACGCTCAGCGGCAGCACGCGCGAGGCGGTGGCGCAGGCCAAGGCGCTATATCGCCGCGCGATCGAGCTCGATCCGTATTTCGCGACCCCGCAAGCGGGTTTGTCGCTCGCCACGATTTCCGAATACGTCAGCGACTGGGCGGCGGATCCGCAAGAGGCGCTCGAGGAGGCGGAGCGATGGGCGCGCCGCGCGCTCGAGTTGGACGACCAAGATCCGATAAGCCATATGGCGCTCGGCAACGTGCTCCTCTGGCGGCGCGACCACGACGGGGCGCTCGATGAATGCCGCCACATGATCGAACTCGATCCCAACTTCGCCCAAGGACATTCGGCGACGGGACTTGTGCTCATGTATGCCGGCCGCGCGGCCGAGGCGCTTGAGGCCTTCGCGGTGGCGATGCGGCTCGACCCGTATTATGCGTCGATCGTGCTGCACTTCCTGGCGCAGGCACTTTTCAGTCTGGGCCGCTACGAGGCCGCTGCGCAGCGGCTGCGCGAGCGCATCACCCGCACGCCGGGCACCGATTCGAGTCGCATGCTGCTCGCCGCCTGCTACGGCCATCTCGGGCGCGCGGAGGAGGCGCGCACGGCGTGGGCGGAGCTTATGAAAATCAATCCGGGCTTCTCGCTCGCGCAACGTGAGCGCGTGCTGCCGTACAAGGAGCCGCGCGATTTTCAGCGCATCGCCGACGGCTTGGCGAAGGCGGGCCTGCCGTAAGCGGCATTGCATCGAGAGGTCGTTCAAGGCGCGGGCGGCGAGGTGATCGAATGAAACGCGGCCTCATCACGCGGGCACGCCTGAAAAATGCCGGATGGATTGCCGCCTTTGTCGCGCTGTGCGTGGTCTGGGGCTATGAAGCGATGAATGCGTCGCGGCAATCCCGATCCCACGATGCCACGGCCACTTGGATCTGCCCGATCCTGGGGAAATGCGGCCCGGCCGGAACACCGGGGATCGGCAGATGGTAAGTCTCACAGAGGATCCGCGTTGCGCTGACTCACTCCTCATCGGCCAGGGTAAAGCCAGAAGGCTGACGTCATGGATCTGCACCTCGATGGAAAGACCGCACTTGTCACCGGCGCCAGTCAGGGCATAGGCCGCGCCATCGCCAAAGGACTGGCCGCTGAAGGCGTGCATGTGGCCATCGCGGCCCGCCGTATCGGCATGCTGCACGAACTCGCGGCGGATATTGAACGCGGCGCAGGCAAGCGGCCCGTAGTCATCGAAACCGATCTGTACCAGCCGCAAAGCCCGGAACGACTGGCCGCAGATGCGACACAAAAGCTCGGCCGCATCGACATCCTCATCAACGCCGCCGGCGGCAGTCGCGCCGTCCCGCTCGATGCACCGATCGGGAAATGGGACGAGGGGATGATGGTCAATTTTTTCCGCTTGCGCGAACTGTCACACGCCGTCATTCCGGGCATGCGGCAAAACGGCTATGGCCGGATCATCAACATCACCGGCAGCTCGGAACCGCGTGGGCTCAACGTGGCTGCTTCGGCCAAAGCCGCGGTTCACGCCTGGGCCAAAGGTCTTTCGCGCGAGGTGGCCAAGCATGGGATCACCGTCAACTCGCTCCGGCCGGGGCGCATCCTCACCGAGCAGATCTTGCGGATGCATCCGACGCCGCAAGACCGCGCGGATTTTGCCGCACGGGAAATTCCGATGGGGCGCTTCGGCGATCCGGAGGAATTCGCCAATGTCGCGGTCTTCCTGGCCTCGCCACGTGCCGGTTACGTGACTGGTACCGTGCTGGCGATCGACGGCGGGATGAGCAAATTCGCCTTTTGAGGAAAAAAGCCCAATCTGGGCTACTCGCTCCCCTCCCCCTGGGGCGAGGAGCCGATCGAGTTTGCGGCTCACGGCCGTTTCAATTGAACGTGAGGCTCGGACTGCGCAGCCCCGCCTTAAGCCAAACAAAATGTAGGGAAATTCCCCAAATGTCATCGCGAGCTGCGGGTCCTGAATCGTTCTGAATCCTTCTGAAGACTGTGATCCCCGTCACAGGCTGCCGGGACAGGTGTTGGCATGTTCCTCCGCAGGCGCCGGCCCATCGGTCGAGGCGCCGGGGTCCTAATCAGGACCATGGTTCAAAGAAGGAGACATGTCATGAAAGTAATTCTCGCTGCTCTCGCACTGGCCGCATTGATCGCCGCCCCCACGTTCGCCTCGCCCGCGAACGCGGCCCCGATGTCCCCGGCGAACTCATCGTTCGGATCGAACGGCTACTGACGGACTGCAAGCGCTGCGTAGCTCCGGATGTGGCGTCACTGCATCTGGGCTACGGCCAGCATGGAGAACCTCGCGTCGAACCGAGGGGAGAGAAAACATGATCGCTGATCGTGCCTACTCGCCGGGCTTGTCCACGCACCAGCGGGCGAGC
>CBFGVM010000124.1:0-10521 GCA_965652015.1 uncultured Alphaproteobacteria bacterium | reverse complement strand
GCGCCGGGATGACCCCGCCCATGAACAGCTGCGCCACTGAAATCGTTCCGCCGGCGGCGAGCGAATAGATGATCATGTTGTGCGAAGGCGGCAGCAGCAGCGGCTGCAGCGAGCCCGAAATGGTGACGTTGACGGCGAACAGGCGCGGATAGCCGTGCTTGATCATTTGCGGAATCATCACCGATCCGACCGCCGCGGTATCCGCCACGGAGGAGCCCGAAAGGCAGCCGAACATCGTGGAGGCGACGATGTTGACGAGCGCCATCCCGCCGCGAATGAAGCCGACGAACACCTTGGCCAGGTTGACCAGGCGCTCCGCCATGCCGCCGACCGCCATGATCGCGCCGGCGAGAATGAAGAACGGAATTGCGAGCAGGGAGAAGCCGCTCATCCCGCCCGAGACCTTGAGCATCACGGCTTCGAGCGGGATGCTGGACCACAGCGCGGTGAGGATGGCGGCAAGTCCGAGCGCATAGGCGACCGGCATGCCCAGCAGACAAACGATCGCGAAGCTGCCGACCAGAACGAGGACGTCCATGCCGCTCCTACTCGGTCGCGATCTGGCTGACGGTGTCGGGCTCGGGCTCCTGGAAGAACCTTTGTGTCAGGAAGCGCTCGATGACGAAGGCGACGGTGATGGCGCCGCCGACCGGGATCGGCAGATAGGCCATGCCGGCGGTGATGATGGGGAATTCCGCGATGCTCTGGTGCCAGGTCGTCTGTACGAGCTTGATTCCCCAGACCACCATGAAGAGGTTGGTCGCGAGCATGCAAATTTCGAGAAAAACGCCCAACACCGACTTGGCCGGTTCCGCGAGAAAGGCCGGCAGGATACCGACGCCGATATGCAGATGCTCCCGGTAGCAAACGACAGCGGAGAGGAATGAGAGCACGATCATCAGCAGCACGGCCATCGGCTCGGGCCATGATGCCGCACTGTTGAGCACGTAGCGGGTGAATACCCCGTAGGGAACGATGATCGTGATGACGACGAGGCAGGCGCCGGCGACGAACAGGCAGGCACCGTGGAGTGCGTCCATTGCCCGGATGTAGTGCTGCTTCATCGCCTGGCTCCGCGCGAGCAACACGAGAGCCGGCGCGATCCCCCGATCGGCCGGCTCCGGCGCAGCGAATTGCGGATCACTTCACGTCTTGAATGCGCTTGATCAGCTCGGCGTGTTGCGTGGCGTATTTGTCCCAGACCGGCTTCACCGCTTCTTGGAAGGGTTTCTTGTCGTCGATGTTGATGATCTCCACGCCCGCTTTCTCCATGTCGCTCCGCGACTTCTCTTCCATCGCATACCAGAGCTTGCGCTGCTCTTGTTGCGCTTCCTTGGCAAACTTGGAGATCAGCCCCTGGTCGTCCTTCGGGAGCGTGTCCCAGGTCTTCTTGGAGAACACCAGGATTTCCGGGATCATCAGATGCCCGGTGAGCGAGTAGTACTTGGCGTAGCGGTAATGCTGCCCAGTGGCATAGGTCGGATAATTGTTCTCGGCGCCGTCGACCACCCCGGTCTGCATCGCGCTGACAAGCTGGTCGAAGCCCATGGCGACGCCGTTGCCGCCGAGCGCGTTCATGGTGTCGACGAAGACCGGGTTGCCCATCATCCGGATCTTGAGCCCCTTGAGGTCCGCGATGGATTTGATCGGTCGCTTGCTGTTGTAGACGTTGCGGGTGCCCGCATTCATCCAGCACAGCCCGATCAGCCCCGCCGTAGGATGATCGGACAGCTTCTTGAGAAGGTCGTCGCCGATAGGACCATCGATCACCTTCTCCATGTGCGCGTCATCGCGGAACATGAAGGGCAGATTGAAGACGTTTAGTTCCGGAACCAGCGGGCCCATGGGGCCGACGCTGATACGCGCGATGGCGAGCGCGCCGATCTGGGCCTGCTCGATCATCTCCTTCTCGCCGCCGAGCTGCATCGACGGGTACATCTGGATGCTGATGCGGCCGCCGCTCGCCGCTTCGAGTTTCTTGCCCATCGCCACAACCGCTTCGACCGTCGGATAGCCCAGTGGGTGCACGTCGGTTGCTTTGAGCACGAGCTTTTGCTGGGCAAAGGCGGGAACGTCGGTCGCGAGCGCGCCAAGCGCGCCGGCAACGCCGAGGCGAAGCACGGTGCGGCGGTTCATGATTTTCCTCCTGAGACGGTTTTCATTGCGTGCTGGCGCGGCCCTCATTGATCCAATCGGCCGGCTCGTGCTAGCACTTGTCATATCATATGATGACCCTGCGGTAGGGGGAGTCAAGGGCATGAGCAGGTCTGGCCTTTCGATCATTCAACCGCTGCCCGCGCCGCGCTCCCTCACGAGCGAGCTGGTTGCGCGTCTCACCGACGACATCACCAGCGGCAAGATCCCGCCGGGGTCGCGATTGCCGACCGAGCAGGAATTGATCGCGGCGACCGGTGTGAGCCGAACGGTGGTGCGCGAAGCGGTTGCAGCCTTGCGGGCGGATGGACTTGTGATCACGCGTCAGGGTGTGGGCGCTTTCGTCCCGGAGAATGCGCGGCGGCCGCTGCGTATCGACGTCGACCTCCTGTCGCCGCTTCGCACCGTGCTCGATGTGATGGAGTTGCGCACCGGCATCGAGATCGAAGCCGCGGGCTTGGCCGCCGCTCGCGGTTCCGCGTCGCAAATCCGCAAGATCGTCGACTGCTTGGAAGCCATCGATGCCGCGCTCAAACGCGGCGAGGATGCGATCGCGCAGGATTTTGCGCTCCATTGCAGCATCGCCGACGCAACCGGCAACCGGCAGTTCAGGCGCTTTCTGGAACATCTGGGGCGCTTCATCATCCCGCGTCAGACGATCCGCGGCGGGCCGGGAATACCAAAGCGTGCATATAGCGAGACGTTCCAACGCGAGCATCGCGCGATCGTGCAGGCCATCCGCAGCGGAGGTGTTTTACAGGCGCGCGCGGCAATGCGCCGGCACCTCGTCAATAGCCGCAAGCGCTACCAGCGGCTCGCCGCCAAGCTCGGCAGCGGGTAGATCATGCAAACGGTGTTGATCACGGGCGCAGCTGGCGGGATCGGCTCGCGTCTGCGCCAATTGCTCAAAGGCATCTATCCCGATATTCGGCTGAGCGACGTGAAGCGGCCTGCCGACCTTTCCGCGGACGAGACCTTCGTCCAAGCCGATCTCGCCAAGGCGGCAGAGGTCGAGAACGCGGTTGCCGGAGTCGACGGCATCGTGCATCTCGGCGGCTTCTCGGTCGAGGGACCCTGGGACACGATCCTGCAAGCCAATATCATTGGTTGCTATAACCTGTTCGAGGCGGCGCGTCGTCACCGCGTCGAGCGGGTGGTGTTCGCATCCTCGAATCACGTGGTCGGCTTTTACCCGCGCCAGCGGCGCATCGGAGTCGATGCTGCGCTGCGTCCCGACTCCCGCTACGGCGTCAGCAAGGCATTCGGCGAGGCGGTCGCCGCGCTGTACGCGTTCAAATCCGGGCTGCGCGTCACCTGCATCCGTATCGTCTATTTTGGCGATTTGCCGGTCGACCGGCGGCGGCTCTCGATCTGGATTGCGCCGCAGGATCTTCTGCAGCTCATCCGCATCGGCCTCGAGCACCCGGAGATCCGCTACGAGATATTCTACGGCGTCTCCGACAACGCGCGCGGCTGGTGGGATAACAGCACAGCCTTCCGTCTCGGCTATCGCCCACAGGGCCGCTCCGAGGAGCACAGCGCCGCCGCGCTCGCGGCGCAGGCGAAACTTCCGGCCGATCCTGTCGGCGACTGGTATCAGGGCGGACCGTTTTGCAGCGAGGAGTTCAGCAACGGCGTCGAACGCGCGCCGGTGTGATGGAGCCCGGCACAGGCGCAGCCACACCCGTTAGGCTAACCCATATGAGGGCCGGGAACGGTTACAAGCTGCGGCCGTCGAAGGGCGTGGGCTTGAGCGCTGCGATGTCGACCTCGTCCAGGCAGCGCACATTGACCGCAATCATATCGCCGCCTTTCGGGTTCGTTCCGCGCGAGAACGCGCCTACGCCGCACTGCGCACAGAACAGATGATGGATGGATTTTTTGCCGAACTGGTAGTCTTTGAGGGCTTCCGCGCCGGCACGCAGCGCGAAGCTGGCCGGTGGCACGAACGACCAGAGCGCGCCGCGCTTCTGGCAGATCGAGCAGTTGCAGGCCATGACGCTGCCGAGGTCGGTCGTCACCTCGAACCGCACCTCGCCGCAATGGCAGCCGCCGGTATAGGTCTTGGCTCCGGCCATATCGCCTTGTCCCTAATTTCGTGGGGGCCTGATTCGGGACCGCCGGTAACAACACAAATCGAGCCGCGGATTCGGATACCCCCTCGCGCAAGGGGAGAGGCTAAGCGCGCCGCTCGAGCGATGGTGCGCGGCATCGATCGGTCGTTCCGCTAGTCCTGAAATTCGATTCGCTTCTCGGGCCGCTCGAGGTCGATATGCAAGGCCTCGCATAGCCGGTTCGAGTAGTTCCACATGCCGCAGAACACGGTCAGCTCCACGATCTGCTTCTCGCTGAAGTGCTGCCGCATTGCCGCGAAAGCGTCATCGTCATCGCGCGCGGTGAGTAGCGTGACGACCTCGGCCCAGCGGATTGCCGCTTTCTGTCGGTCGTCGAGGTCGGGGGAACGCAGATAGTCGCTGCTTTGCGCGGCTTTGATCTGCGACTCGGTCAATCCGATCTTTCTGCCCAGCGGAACGTTGTGCGACATGCAATAGGCGCTCCGGTTGAGCGCCGAGGTCTTGATGATCACGAGCTGCTGGATCTTCACGTATTCCGGATCGGATTTGACGTTGTCCAGGCGGATCGCCTCGTTGGGCAGCATCCACCCCGCGAGCGCGGCCGGCTGATGCGCCAGCACCTGCGAGAAATTGCTGATCCGCCCCCATTGCTTAAGCACGTCGTCGTAGACCGTGCGGGTATCGGTGTCTGCCTCCTCCGGCTTGATCATTCGCACGCGCGCCACGGCAATCTCCGGCTGCCGGAATCTAGCGCAGGTGCCAACGAGGCGCGAGCCGCAAGATCTCGCGTTCACCCATGCTGAAACTGGATATTGCAGCCCTTCTCGATCGATACCTGCTCGAGCGCGTCCATGGTCCCTTTGAACAGCCCGACGTCGGCCGCATCGGCCGGTTTGCCGGTCTGCGCGCTTGCGGCCTCGGCACGAGTGACACGCTTCACTTCCTCGCCGAGCTGACGACACGTCAAATTTTCATATGTCGAGGGCGAAACATATGTCGGCGGGATGGTATCGGACTGGCTTGCGCAGGCACCGGCAAGTGCGGCAAGTCCCACCACAAGATACGTGGTGCCAGGATGCATGGTTCCCCGCGTTGGGTTGACGTACGGGCGACATTTGCCACGTTGCCCCTTGGGGTGCAAGTTCGCGGGGGTGACCTCGCAAGCGGCACCGAGGTCGGGAAAGAAATTCCAATTGCCAATTGTTTGTAACCGTACGGACGGTGTCAAAGGCGTGACGGACTTGACACGCAGATCCGACATAACGGCAAATTATTGCGGAGCCACGCTCCAGCGCATCCCCTGGCCCGGTGCGGGGCAGACCAATGCGGAATCTGAGGTGATTCGAGCCGCCAGGGCAATGCGCGGGGTGCATCCGTCAGCCTCGTTGGCCTGCCCCCCTCAGACAATTGCGGAATCAAATAGTTTGCCGCTCATGCTGGACGAATTCGGCTCGAAACGTGCTATCATTGTTTCAAACGGGCACGAATAAGATCCCGGCCGGAGGGACGTATACCTGTTCGCCAGGCGAAAAGCCGTGACAACGCGTAGCTGCGCGGCGAATTGGCCGCGGCGGGGCATGTGCGTCCTGGCTCAGGCCATGAGCCAGGATTGCCAGCTGCCCGCAACCGATATGGGTGATCGGCGGCGCCGGCCGGCACCGACGTTTTGGGGCCCGGCAACATCTTGCCTGCCGCTCGCTAAGCCGGCTTTCGATCGCGGCGAGGCCATGCCATGAAGTTGTCCACGCGTTTGACGCTGGCCATGGTCGGGCTGGTTCTCTTCACGACCGCGGCGACCGGCGTTCTCGCCTACCGCAATCTCTTGGGGGTCGCGGTCCCGCGTTCGTTGGAGCGCCTCGACCAGCACGTTCGGCTGCTTGCCAGTGAGCTCGAAGCCGTCGTTCGCGGCGCGAGGGCGGACGTGCTGGCCTTCGCAGTGGATGAGATGGTGATCGGAAGTTCTGGCGACCTTGCCGATCGCTCCAACGTCTTCGCGGCGGCCGAGCGGCGTCGGCTGGAAGCGCGGTTTTCGGCGGAACTCACGGCGAAGCCCTGGTACGACGAATTGCGGATCATCGGCATTGCCGATGGCGGGCGCGAAATCATTCGCGTGGACCGTTCGGGAGCAGGTGGCGCAATCCGCGCGATACCCGACTCGGAACTGCAACGTAGTGGCGATCGGGAGTACTTTCAAAAGACGATCGCGCTTGCCGCCGGCGACGTTTACATCTCGCCGATTGAACTGGAAACGACGCGCGGAGTGGTCGACACACCCCGTGTTCCGACCTCGCGGGTTGCTGCGCCGCTGTTTACACCTGATGGTCGGCGGTTTGGGATTGTGGTCGCAAATCTCGACTTGCGGCCGGTATTCGACCGCATTCGCTGGTCCGTACGTCCGGGCAGCCACATCTACGTCGTAAACGACTCGGGCGATTACCTCCTCCATCCCGATGTAAATCGCGAGTTCGGCTTTCAGCTCGGTTCTCCGGCGCGTTTGTCAGACGAATATCCAGGTCTCATGGAGTTGCTGCAGAGCGACGATAGGGAACCTCGGATCCTTCAGAACCGCTCCGGTGCGCGCGTGGGCGTAGCATGGCAAAAGCTGCGGCTGGGAGGTGGGCCGCGGGTTGCTGCAATTGAGACCCTCTCTTATCCCGCACTCATTGCTGGAGCGACGACCATTCGCGATGCGAGCGCGATCGCTGCCCTTGCTGCGGTGCTCGTTGCCTTCGTCTTGGCGGTGTTTATTGCCCGCTCGATGACCAAACCGTTGGCGCAAATGACGCGGGCGGTTGAAGGGCTGGCCGACAACGAACCGATGGTCATTCACACCGCCGCCGGCGGCGAAATCGGCACGTTGGCTAAAGCGTTCGCCCGGATGGACGCTGAGGTGCGCGAGAAGACCGCGGCACTGACCCGTGAAATCGAAGAACGCAGTCGCCTCTTCGATTTGTCACCGGATTTGATTCTGACGACGGACCACGAGGGCAAGATTCTTCGGGTCAGCCCGAGCTGCCGGGCCATTGTGGGCTACGAGCCCAAAGAGCTGGTGGGCCGCAATGGAGCTGAGTTCGTTTATCCCCGTGATCTCGAAGCTGCGCGGGCGGAAATACGCATGGCGCGTCGCGGAGAGCAAAGGCGCAATTTCGAGACCCCGTGGATTCACAAGGACGGCCGGGTCATACCCATGGCCTGGAGCTGCGTATGGTCCGATGCCGAGCGGTGTCACTTCTTCATCGGCCGCGACATGACCGAGGCGAAGAAGGCGGAAGAGGCGCTGCTCGACAGCGAGCGCATGGCGCGCACCATCATCGATACCGCGCTCGATGCCATCATCCAGGTCAACGAATCCGGCGAAGTCTTGGAATGGAATCCGCAGGCGGAGTCGATCCTCGGATGGTCACGCGAGGAGGCGATGGGCAGACCGATTACGGATCTGTATCTGCCGAAGGGCTATCGGCCACGCTATCTCTCGATGAACGAGCTTTTGCGACAGGTGGGGCGTGTCGAAGGCGAGCGCTTCGAAATCGACGCGCTGCGCAAGGACGGCCACAAGATCAAGATCGAAATATCGATGAGCGGCGTGCGCCGGCGCGACGGTAACATCTACAACCTGCTGGTGCGCGATATCACCGGCAAGATCGCCGCCGAAGAGCAGATGCGGCAGTCGCAAAAGATGGAAGCTGTCGGACAACTGACAGGCGGCATTGCGCACGACTTCAATAATGTGCTCACGGCGATCACCTCGATCATCGGTATCTTGGCTGACGGAGTTTCCGACAAGCCGCAACTCGTGGAGGCGACCAAGTTGATCACGGCCGCCTCGCGGCGCGGGGCGGAGCTGACCAGACGTCTTCTCGCTTTCGCGCGCAAGCAGCCGCTGGAGCCGCGCGAAACCGATGTCAACGCGCTGATCGTCAATGCGCAGAAGCTGTTCCGACCCGCGCTCGGCGAGCAGGTCGAGATCGAGGTGTCACTGGATGAGCATGCCTGGCCCGCGCTTGTCGATCCCACCCAGCTGACCACGGCGTTGCTCAACCTCGCGGTCAATTCACGCGATGCCATGCCCAAGGGCGGAAAGCTCACGCTCGAAACTCGCAATGTCGTGCTCGATGAAACGTACACCGGCTCGCATGCCGAGGTTACGCCGGGCGAGTATGTGATGATCGGCGTGAGCGATACCGGCACCGGCATTCCGGTGGCCATCCGCGACAAGATCTTCGATCCATTCTTCTCGACCAAGGGCGTCGGCAAAGGAACCGGCCTCGGGCTGAGCATGGTCTACGGATTCGTCAAGCAGTCCGGCGGGCAGATCGACGTGTACAGCGAGGAGGGACTAGGCACGAGCATCAAGCTCTATCTGCCGCGCGCGAGTGCGCCGGAGGAGGTGGTCGCCGAAGCGGCCGCACCGTCGTTGATCGAAGGCGGCATGGAGACCATTCTGGTGGTGGAGGACGACGCGCTGGTCCGCAGGTCGGTCACCACCCAGATTCAGAGCCTCGGCTATCAGACTATCTCGGTGGGAAGCGGCGCCGAGGCGCTACAGGTTGTCGAGCGCGGCGATTCGTTCGACCTGCTGTTCACCGACGTGATCATGCCCGGCTCGCTCAACGGTCGAGAGCTTGCCGACGAGGTGCTCAAGCGTCGGCCCGGCATGAAGGTGCTGTTCACGTCCGGCTACACCGAAGACGCCATCTTCCATCACGGCCGGCTCGATGTCGGCGTGCTGCTCCTCGCCAAGCCCTACAGCAAGGCCGAAATCGCGCGCATGATCCGCCAGGCGTTGACCACCGCATGAGGCGCGCCCCGCTCGCGCTTACTTCTTCTCCTTCAAGTGGCGCAGCTCCGCCAACAGCTCGGGGAACGGCTGATACGCGGCGCCACTGCACTGCCCGCCCTCCGCGTCGATGAACTGGTTGATGCGGCCCGAGAAGAAGAGCACCAGCTTCTCTTTGCGCGAATCCGCTGCGGTGGCCTGCAGGCAAACGAAATACCGGCTTTCCATACCACCGAACGCTTTGAGCGACGGGGCGGATATCGAGGCGTCCCGCGTGTTGATGAGCTCGCGCGGATGGGCCTGCACATAGGCCAGCACGTCCTTCTTGTAGTTTTCCGGAAACGTATTGGGATCGACGGTCTTTTCCGGCTGCCGGCCAAAACCGATCTCGGAGCAGCCGATGAGAGCCGCCGCCAATTGCATCAAAACGCATGGCCGAATTGCTCTCGAGATGACGGTCTTGAGCGCCATTGCGTCCTCGCCGAGCTCGCGGTTGCCGGTTTGGCGCAAATTTGTGGCATGCAAGAGGCGGCACACAACCTGGCTGTTACAGGCTTTGTGCGATGAGCCACGCTCCGCCCGCGAAGAATACCGCGCCCGCGGTTCGCGAAATTGTCCGTCCGGCGGGGACGACCTTCTCGGCCAGTACCAGCAGGGCAATTGCGGCGATCCATAGCACGTTCATCACTCCGCCGACGAAGAGGAGTGCCATCAGCGCCCAGCAGCAGCCGATGCAGTAACCGCCGTGGCGAAGACCGAGCGTGAATGCACCCATCGCGTCGCGACGAAATCCGCCGTGACGCTGAATGAATAACCATGGCGCTTGGCACTGGCGCAGGCAGGCGTCCTTGAGCGGTGTCCACTGATAAAGGCCGGCGGCGATCAGTACCGCGCCACCGAAGACATCGCTTGCGCGCTCCATCATGGGGCTCAGCAACGTGCTGCGTTCCAGCGCCCATTGCGCCAAGCTTGCGGCAAGCGCAAAGCCGATCCACGCGAGGAGGTAGCCCGCGGCAAAATAGGCGCTCGCCGCCAATGGCTGCCCCTGCTGTGCCGCCTGCCGACCGACGCGCGCATAAAGCAGGATCATGGGCGCGGCCGAGGGCGTCATCATGCCGATCATCATCACCGCCCACATGGCGAACACAAACGCGAACTCCATTGCGCTCCAGGGCGCGACCGCCGGCATCATCAGGCCCATGCCGGCCGGGATCATGCGGAAGCCGGACATGTCCATGCCGCCCATCCCCATGTCGACGGAGAGCCACCACACGTAGGCCCAGGCGAGCACAGTCAATATGACGAGCGCGACGACCACGATCGCGCGATCGCGCCGCAGCACGGCCTCGAGTGCCGCATCGGCCATATCGGATCAGCGCACGACGCCGCTTTGGCAGAGATGGATCTCGGCGAATTGGGCGTAGGAGTCGGCGAGCTCGAGCTGGATCGGGCGGGACGTCCTGCTCCAGCCACGGCCGATTTCGGCGAGCGTATATTCGAAACTGTCGACCATGT